>CAMBWV010000294.1 GCA_945871755.1 uncultured Bacteroidales bacterium | reverse complement strand
TCCACGTATCCATGTTGGCGTTCTCCTGCAGCGTGGAGCGCGAGTGCTGATAGTTGACGCGGCCCTCCAGACCTATGTCATACCAGCCCGTACGATACGAAAGGTTGAGACGTTCGCCCACACCCGTAGTGCGGGTGGTGCTGCGCGAAGGATTGGCAGAGGCGAAGATATTGTTGTAGTCTTCGTAGGAGGTCAGGGCCATGGGGCGAATGGGCGCAGCCGACGAGGCCGACGACATACTGCTCACGTAGCCCACGGAGTTGTTGTAACTCAGGTTCGTGAAGGTGTGGATGTTGAAGAGCTTCTTCTCGCCGAGTGCCGAGTTGAACATGTAGTGTCCGTTGACTCTCCAGTTGCCGTTGATATTCTCGGGACGCGTGTAGCGCACACCCGTTGCCTCGTCGTACACCATGAGGTTGCTGACGCTATTGCGCGTCTGGTTGAACATCAAGGCGGCCATCATGCCGCGCTGCTTCGTGGCGTCATACGTGTTGTACATGGCGCGGAGGTTGTTGTCCCACGAAGGCTTGAGGCCAGGGTTACCCATCGTAATGTTCAAGGGGTCGCTGTCGTCCACCACTTCGAGGAGGTTAGTCATCGTAGGCTGCGAGGCCGAACCGCGGTAGCGCAGATCGAGCATGGTCGTTTTGTTGAAACGATAGCGGAAACGTATCTGCGGCGAAACGTTGAATACCTTGCGCACAACCACGGTGTCTATGTTCTGGCCGGGACGCTCGTACTCCAGGCGCGTACGCTCGGGGTTGAAATCTACACCTGCGTTGAGGCGAATGGCTGTGGTATTGTAGCGCAGACCTACGTTGATGGTGTGGTCGTAATACTTATAGGTGGCGTACTGGCTGTTGTTGAGGTCGCGCACGGCCATGAGCACATCGGCCTCGGTGGGCAGGCTGCCAATGACGGGATAATTGTCGGGGTCGCCGTAGGAGGTGTATTGCGGGTACAACGACGCATAGGGCGCGTAGTAGAGCGAATCGAGGTTGAAGCGCGAGCGGTCGCTGTTGGAGTACTTGTAGGAGTACTGATAGCGCACCTCGGCAAAGAGGTTCTTGACGATGGGCTCGGCGTAGCCTACACGGACGCTGTAGTTCCACGACTCGGAGGGCTGGGTGCTATACTGATTGAGGAACTGCGGGGTGCGGCCGTTGAAATACTTGATATTGGAGATGGAGAAATTGTTGCTCTCGCTCTTCGTATATCCTCCCTGCGCGCGCAGCGAAACGTTGCGGCCGTTCTGACCGAAGCGGCGCACCACGTAGAGGTTGGCGCTGGTGCCGTTGCTCTTGCTGTCGCCAAGGGTGAGGCGGTTGGTGCTGTTCACCGCGATGGCCTGTAACTCGGCAGGAACGGTGGATTGGAACATACTGTCGAGCGGACTCTCCATGCCGTCGATGGCGTAGGGGTCGTCGTTGAACGTGGCCGTGCGCGTTTCGCCCGCGTTGTGGCTGTCGCTATGGCTCACCGAGGGGCGGAACATGATGGTGGTCATCGAGTCGGGCGACCATTCCAAACGGAGCGAACCATTCACGCTCGTGCTCGAGGAGTGGCTCTTTGCCCACGAATTGCTGAATGAGCGCGAGCGGCCTGCGGTGAGGAAGGTCTCGGTGGCAGTAGTCTTAAGCAAGTCGGTGCTGGTGTGGCTATAGCGCACGTTACCGCCTATTTCGAAGCGGCCTGCCTCTTTCTTCTGCTTGCCGTTCTCCCAACTGAAGTCCATACCGGCCTCCTTCTGGGCAATCAGTCCCTCGGGCGTGGTGAAACCGCGGGGACCACCGAAGCCACGCGAACCGACGTTGTTGGCCGATCCGAAGAGGGTGATGCGGCCTTGGTCGGTGAAGCGATTGACGAAGAACTTGCCCGAGTAACGCTTCTCCGTACCATAGGCCAGGTCGGCGTTGGTCACCCACGATTCGTTGAGTTGTCGCTTCGTAGAGATGTCGAGCACGGTGGTTTCCTCACCGTCGTCGATACCCGTGAGTTCGGTATAGTCGCTCGCCTTGTCGTAAGCCTTGATGCGGTTGACCAATTCAACGGGTAGGTTCTTCATGGCCACCTTCGTGTCGCCCTTGAAGAAGTCCTTACCGTTGACGAGGAGTTCCTTCACCTCCTTGCCGTTCCAGGTAATCTTACCATCATCGCCCACTTCCACACCAGGCAACTGCTTCACCAGGGCTTCGAGCGACGAGCCCTCGGGCACGCGGTAGGCCGAGGCGTTGAACATGGTCGTGTCCTCCTTCTGCTCCACGCGGGCTGCCACTCCCGTGACGGTGGCCGTGCGCAGCGTGTTGTCGGTAGATTGGAGGGCGATGGTGGCCAGGCGGATGGTGTCGGGACTATTGGGCATGATGTGAACGGGCGTAAAGGCCGTATTGTAACCCACGTACGACACGCGCAGGATGTAGCGACCATTGTCGGGGGCTACGAGGGTGAATGCGCCGGCGGAGTCGGTGGTCGTTCCGCGCACTACGCTACTGTCTTGTCGCAACAGCACAGCCGAGGCATACTCTACGATGCTCTTCGACTGGGCATTTTGAACCTGTCCCTGAATGACACGGCTCTGCTGGGCCAGGGCCGCGCTAGTCCCTCCCAAGAGGGCGAGCAGGACTAGGAGAATCTTTTTCTTCATCTTCATTATATATATAGGTATTGATTATCGTACGAAGGCGCATGCGACCGACGGGCAGCGGGCTCGGCGGATGGCCCAGCGTAAGGGCGACCGCCTGCCCCATTGGGAGCGCACACAATGTTTGGACACGCAAGGGTGCGGGTGGTTTAATCGGCCCGCAGGCAGCGGCGAATGAGCAAGGGGTTAAGAATTAACATTTTTAACCTTCCGCAACATTTA
>CAMBWV010000293.1 GCA_945871755.1 uncultured Bacteroidales bacterium | reverse complement strand
GGAGCCTTGCGCCCACGATGAATGGAAACTCGCACTGGCCATCGGCGCCGTCATCGAGCTCTACACCTCCTTCCGACTGCCCGCTGTGATTGAGAAAATCAACCGCGAGGGTTAACCGCCTCCTCTTTCGAATCGTCCACGGCTGGGACGCACCTTTCTTCCCTTAAAAAACAATAAGAAATCGCAACTGTTCCCCGCCAAATCTAAAATAACGTTTCGTTTTACGCTTTCTAACAATTAGCAGTCCACGCGTATCCTCCAAAGGCTGTACCTTTGCAGCATGAAATCAACCGACTATTTTCATTTACCGCTCACACTCCTTAGCATACTCCTGCTGTTCACTTCTTGTAGTGAACAATATAATATTGCTGGCAACTCGTCCATTGGAGATTTCAACGGCCAAACGGTCTATCTGAAAATCTCCGACAATGGGATTGATGCCAATTGCTTGGACTCCTGCCAGGTGGTGCACGGCCAGTTTAACTTCATCGGTGACGTAGATTCGGTCATGTTGGCCATCATGTACCTTGGTAGCCAGCGCCTCATGCCGGTCATCCTCGAAAACGGTATGCTCAACATAGAGATGGGGCATTACGGCCAGCGCGTCAGCGGCAGCCCGAGCAACGACCGCCTCAATGCGTTTATGCGCAAGTGCGACCGCATCTCCAACGAACAATGGGAACTGGAGCGCGAATGTAGCCGCATGCTCCTCAACGGCAAAAGCCACCAAGAGGTCAACGAGTTTTACGACAAGAAAATCAAGAAGCTGGAGAAAAAACTGGAGAAGTTGGAAAACGAGTTCATCCAAGAGAACTACGAAACGCCCCTAGGCCCAGGTTGCTTCCAATGGCTATTCGGCCAGTACGCCATCCCCATCATGACCGACCAAATACGCGACCTCATCGAGAACGCTCCACCCTGCTTCCGCAACCACCCCTACGTGCGCTCCTACATCCAACGTGCCCGCGACAACCGCAGCGCCGAAAGCCAATAAAGGCCAAAGAAAAGGAAGAGGAAAGAAGAACATAGGGAAAGAGGAGAAAAGAGAAAAGGAAAGAGGAGAAAAGAAAGTAAGGAAAGAGGAGAAAAGAAAAAAGCCAAAAGCCAGCAAAGCCCAGTGCCCCGCAGCAACCGCTGCGGGGCACTGGGCTTTTATCCCCATCAGGCCCAAGGCCCCCCGCGCCCGCAGCCCCTCCCCCGCGCTAGGCCCTCTGCGCCCAAGGCGCAGAGCATTCCCAATGCCGAGGTCCCATCCCGCGCCCATTTTGCGACCTCCACCTATCGTTTCCGCCCAACAACAAAGAAAATCCCAACATTTTCCGCACAAAAATTTGGTCAGTGTGCAATTTCCCGCTACCTTTGCCGCGGTTTTGACTAATTCAACAGAAATATGAGAAAATTCATCATTGCTTCTGCCTTACTGCTTGCTACAGGTAGCGCATGGGCAGGTGGTTATCTGACTAACACCAACCAAACGGTTTCCTTCCTTCGCAACCCCGCCCGTCTGGCCACGTTCGACCTTGACGGTGCATACTCCAACCCCGCAGGTTTGGCCTGGTTGGGCGAAGGCTGGCACTTTATGTTCAACGCACAGAATGCCGCACAGTCTCGCGACATCTACTCCACCTTCGGCGTTGCCAACCACCCCACAACTGGCCAGCCCTTCTATCCCTATGCGCTCAACGTCAACCAACTCGGAAAGGTGAGCAAGAATTTCCATGGTTCGGCTTCCGCCCCCTTCATTCCCTCGCTCGACGCTGCTTACCAGAAAGGCCCTTGGACCGTTTCCCTCCACTTCGGTATTACGGGTGGTGGTGGTAAGGCCACGTTCAACAACGGTCTGCCCATGTTCGAGGCTCCCGTGTCCATGATTCCCGCCCTCTTGCAGCAGAATGGCATCGATGCCGACGCCTACAGCGCCGAGATGTATATGCAGGGCCGCCAATATGTATATGGTATTCAGGCTGGTCTCACCTATCGCATCCTTGACAACGTGGGCGACCACCACATGGGCCTCTCTGCCCACATCGGTGCCCGCATGAATTTTGCCAGCAACCACTACGAGGGCTACCTGCGCAACATCAGCGCCCGCATCAATGGTTCAATGGTACCTCTCAACCCCTATTTCACACAACAAGCCTCGGAGTACGAGAACCTCTCCGCACAGGCAAGCCAGGCCGCACAGCAGTACACAACGCTAGCAAACACCACCACAGACCCCGCACAGCGTGCACAGTACGAAGCCTTGGCCCAGCAATACGCCACCAGTTCGCAGCAGGCAGCAGCAGCCTCGCAAGCCTTCAGCGCTTATGCCAACAAGACTGCCGACATAGAGCTCGACTGCGACCAGAAGGGTTGGGGCATCGCACCCATCCTAGGCCTTGACTTCCGCATTGGCAACCTCAACATCGGTACGCGCTATGAGTTCAAGACCTCTATGAACATTGAGAACCAGACCAAAGTGAACACAACAGGTGTGGCCAGTTTCGCTGATGGCGTCAACACGCCCAACGATATTCCCGCCATCCTCTCCATTGGTGCACAGTACAGCATCACCCCGAAATGGCGCGTGATGGCTGGCTACAACACCTTCTTCGACAAGCAGGCAGGTATGGCGGGCAACAAGCAGAAGACCCTGCGCCACAACACCCACGAAATCACGGCAGGTATGGAGTACGACATCGTTGACCGCCTGACCATCAGCGCTGGTTACCAGAACACAGACTACGGACTCAGCAACGACTTCCAGAGCGACCTGAGTTTCAGTTGCGACTCTTACTCCATCGGTGGCGGTCTGAAGATGAAGGTCAACGACCACTGGAGCGTGGAAGGTGCCTACTTCTGGACAAACTACAAGGACTACA
>CAMBWV010000292.1 GCA_945871755.1 uncultured Bacteroidales bacterium | reverse complement strand
GGATGGCGAGCATCATACCCTCGGGATAACCGGGGTTGAGCACACGGATGGTAATGGCAAGGGCGCCAATGATAAAACCATAGATGTATTTGCCCTGCTCGGTGCGACAACTCGTGACGGGGTCAGTAGCCATAAACACTGCACCGAAGCAGAAACCGCCAGCAGCGAGGTGATTCCACCAAGGCATTGCAGCCACGGCATTACCTTCCATACCGAGCATGTTGAACAAAAGACCTGCCAAAGCACCGCCTACGAACACCATGCTCATCGTCTTCCACGAAGCAATACGCGTGAGCAGCAGAATGGCGGCACCGATAGCAATGGCAATCACGCTGGTTTCACCAATACTACCAGGGATAAGTCCGACAACGAGGTCAGTAAAATCAGAAGAACTAGTAAGACCTGCAGCGGCCTCACCCAGTGGTGTTGCCTTTGTCATGGCATCTACGGAGAGGTTGTTGCCCAGACCGAGGAAACTTTCGGAAGCCACCCAAACCTTGTCGCCACTCATACTAGTGGGATAGGCAAAGAAGAGGAAGGCGCGAGCAATCAAGGCGGGGTTGAAGATATTCATACCTGTACCGCCATAGATTTCCTTGGCAAAGATAACGCTGAACGCTACGGCCAAGGCAAGCATCCACAGGGGACAGCCCACGGGCACAATCATAGGAATGAGAAGACCCGTGACGAGGTAGCCCTCCTGAATCTCTTCCTTCTTCCATTGTGCCACAATAAACTCAATGCCCAAACCGACACCATAGGATACGATAATCTTGGGCAGCATCAGCAACAGACCATAGCCGAACATCTCAAAGAAGGAGGCATCTACGCCAGCGGCTTGGTAGTTCTGGTAACCGATATTGTACATTCCAAAGAACAAAGCGGGAAGGAGCGCCAGCACAACGACCGACATAATGCGCTTTGAGTCAATGGAGTCATGAATGCTCACTCCTGTTCGTGCCGTAGTATTGGGAACGAATAGAAACGTCTCCATACCATCGAACACGGATTGAAAGGCGTGCAACTTGCCGCCCTCCTCGAAGTGAGGCTTCACCTTGTTCAAAAAATTACGTAACATGAATATTCTGTTTTGTTTTTAGTATTCCAGATGAAAAACTTTGATTTCGGCAATCCCATTAAGTTATTGTGTCCAGCAACCTGCTAGTAATGCCTAATGGACTACCAAATAAGTTTCGGATTATGCGTTCTCTTTGCGTAAGATGTCCAAGCCTTCGCGTACAATACGCTGGAGTTCCAGTTTGGAACTATCCACAAACTCGGCCACAGCAAAATCTTCGGGCGCTACTTCATAGATACCCAGCTGCTCCTGGCGGTCAATGTCACCAGTGATAATTGCCTTAACAAGGTAGCCTGCATAGATATCCATGGGGAATACGCGGTCGTACTCACCACTCATGATCATGTGGCGCTCACCTCCCTTGATGCGGCAGTCAGGCGCGTAGCTCTTCTTGCTGCCCAGCAACCAGGAGAAATAACTGCGGTTCGTTGAGAACTGGTCCAAACGAGGCATGGCCCAACCGAAGAGTTCGTTGACGTCATCGCCTTCGGGCAGCACGCACACCTCGGTCACCATTGCACTCAGATAGCCCTCCATATCAGACTTTTCACCAACAAGCGGGTTGCCATTGATAATACGCTGATTGGAAGTAGATTTTTGAAGCTTGCCAGCAAGGATATCCTTGAGAGGAGCGCCGATAATCGTTTCCAGATATGCGGGATGCTCCACTTCACTACCTGCAACGGCAATACGACGCGTGAAATCAACTGTGCCCTGACGGAGCAAGCGGCCTATCATAACGACAACCTCAGGACCAACGGTCCAAACGACTTCACCCTTGTTGATAGGCGAAACGCGGTTGATGTGAACGCCCACGTTACCAGCGGGATTCGGACCAGAGAATACGCTTACCTGTGCATTGTCAAGCGGCAGAATGGGCGTGTTAATCTGCTCAGGCGAGATACCAACGTGTACCTGTGCCAACTTCTCAAGGAGTGTGATACCTGCCTTGAAGTCAGCCTCTTGTCCTTTTACGATAAAGGAAAAGTCTGCGGCTAGCGGCATCTTCGAGAAGGTGGAAACGAATACTGCCTTGGGCGTATCCGTCGGACTGGCCACTACATCGTAAGGACGCTGGCGGAAGAAGGCAAACAGACCGCTGTTGAGCAACAGCTGCAAAGCCTCTTCTCGATTGGCAGGTGCTGAACCAGCCTTGGTGAGTGGCACGCGCTGCATCTTACCATCGCTTTCCACTTCCACGCGAAGGATGCGGCGACGCTCACCGCGCACAACGGCTTTCACCTTACCGCTGACAGGACTACAAAACTTGATTGTCTCAGTGGCTTTGTCCACAAAAAGCGCAGAGCCCACCTGAACATCTTCACCTTCCTTGACAACCATCTTAGGCGTTACGCCATGAAAGTCGGTCGGCATCAGCGCATAGACACTGGAAGGCGTCGCTGAGGACACCTCCTGTGCTGCTACACCTTGGAGGTTGAGGTCTAAACCTTTTTTGATTTTGTACAAATTATCCATTAGAGATATGATATAAATTTTCTTTTGGCTTTACCAAGAGAGGGGCGGCAGAGCGGCATAGGGTTGGATATAAAAGTATTCCTGATATAAGGCGCCGCTGCCTGAGCCCATAAAAATCCTTGCAAAGATACATTTTTATTTCTGAATACTTCCGATTTCATTAACTATTTTTTGAACGAGTGGCTTTCGGCGGTTTTGGCTTTCTTTGTCACACATTTCATAGTTTGTTAATAATCTAGTGTTTATAAACGCTAATTAAAGAATAATAAAAAGTCAAATAAAGTCTGATATTACCCAGAAAATCTATAGGCT
>CAMBWV010000291.1 GCA_945871755.1 uncultured Bacteroidales bacterium | reverse complement strand
TAGAATGTCAGTCCCAGCGACACGAGCAGTGCCATGAGGACGAGGTTGAACATGGTGATGGGCACGAGATACTTCCACTCGAGCGAAAGAATCTGGTCAATACGCAGACGGGGGAAGGTCCAGCGCAGCCACATCAGCAGGAATACCACAAAGAAGGCCTTGCCGAGGAACCAGACAGCACCGGGGATGAGGTCCATGATGTTGTTGAAGCCCTCCAACCCTGCAATGTGGAGCGGAGCCCAGCCACCGAGGAAGATGGTCGAAGCCATACCGGCACAGATGAAAAGGTTGAGGTACTCGGCCAGGTAGTAGTAACCGAAGTGCATACCGGAATATTCGGTGTGGTAGCCAGCGGTCAACTCGCTCTCGGATTCGGGAAGGTCGAACGGGCCACGGTTACACTCGGCATTGCCTGCGATGAGGTAGATGATAAAGGCCAGGACGGCGGGCACGTGGCCGCGGAAAATGTTCCAGCCTTCAACGGCCTGCTGTTCGCAGATTTCGCTGAACGACATGGTGCCTGTCAGACAAATCATGGCGAGCATGGTCATGCCGATGGACAATTCGTAACTGATAATCTGCGCACCCGAACGCATGGCGCCGATGAGCGAATACTTATTGTTGGACGACCAACCGGCCAACAGGATGCCCACCACGCCAACACTGGAGATGGCCAAGAAGAAGAACACGCCGACGTTGAAGTCAATCATGTGCGCGCCCTTGTTCCAAGGCAGGCAGGCGAAGGTCACCATTGAGGCCGACACCACGAGGAAGGGGGCCAGGTTGTGCAGGAACATATCGGTCTTGCGCAGGTTGATGATTTCCTTCGTCAACATTTTGAATACGTCGCTGAACACCTGCAGCGTTCCCCAAGGGCCGACACGCATCGGGCCAAGGCGGCACTGGAAGGCGGCGCAGATTTTGCGCTCCATATAGATCAGGACGATGGCAAATACGGCATAGAGTGTGATAATGGCCAGGGCCACCAGCACAGACTCTGTCAGGATGGCTGCCCATTCGGGGATATATCCCGTCAGGAAGCCATGGAGCCAACTTGATATTTCTGAAAAGTCAAACATTTTATTTCGGATTTGTGTGAACGGGGATTGCCCAACGCAGGTTGTGGCCTGCATCGGCCCGTCCCTTGGTGATTATCTATCAATATCAGGTACGACATAATCGAGCGTACCGCCGATGGTGATAAGGTCGGCAATCATATTGTTGCGACAAGCATGGTCCATCACGGCTACCAAGGGCAGACCCGTCGAGCGGTAGTGCAGACGATAGGGGAACTTGTCGCCTTTGCTCACGAGCAGGGCGCCAAATTCGCCACGGCTACCTTCCACTGCGCTGTAGTAGATGCCTTCGGGCACCTTGATGATGGGCTTCATCTTCTCCTGGAAGCTGCCTTCGGGGATATTGTCGATGAGTTGCTCGATGATGTTGAGGCTCTCCATGATTTCCTCCAGACGCACCAGCGTGCGGGCGTAGCTGTCGCCTTCGGTGTGAAGCACTTCGTTGAACTTCACGCGGTCGTAGGCGGCATAGGGCATGCGCTTGCGCACGTCGTTGCTCCAACCTGCGGCACGGCCCGTACCACCCGTACAACCGAAGGAGATGCACTCTTCCTTGCTGAGCACACCCACACCGATGGCGCGGTTGCGGAAGATGACGTTGTTGACGAAGATGTCGTAGTACTCCTTGATGTTCTTGCGCATGTAAGGGATAAATTCGCTCACGCGCTTCTGGAAGTTGGGATGGATGTCGGCCATCCCACCAACCAGTGTCGAGTGGGGGAGGATAACCCGGCCGACCCAAGATTCCACGAGGGTGTCTAGAATCTTCTCGCGGTCGCGGAATCCGTAGAGGAAGGCCGTGGTTGCGCCAAGGTCCTGAGCCAGACAGCTGAAGAAGAGGATGTGCGAATCGATACGCTGCAGCTCGTCCATGATGGTGCGAATCACCTTCACGCGGTCGCTCACGTCGATGCGCATGGCCTTTTCAATGACCATACAGGTGGCGTGGCGGTTTTGCATGGCGCCCAGATAGTCAAGGCGGTCCGTCAGGGCGAGCGTCTGGGGATAGGTCAGCTGCTCGTTGAGTTTCTCCACGCCGCGGTGGATATAGCCCAGCACGGGGTCTATCTTCTTGATACGCTCACCCTCAAGGCTCACGCGGAAGTGGAGCACGCCGTGGGTAGAGGGGTGCTGCGGGCCGATGTTGACCACATACTCCTCGGGCTGGAAGATGCGGTGCTTCTGCTCGCTATACGCCAGCGTCTTCATCGCTTCGTCAGCGGGCTTGAGGCCCACGGTTTCGTCGGCGAGGGGTTCGTTGGTCATGCGCAGGGGGTTGAACTTTTCGGTTTCGTCGTCCTTACGCATGGGGTAGCCAATCCAGTCTTCGCGCAGGTAGATGCGGCGCATATCGTTGTGGCCGACAAAGCGGATGCCGTAGAAGTCGTACACCTCGCGCTCGTAGATATTGGCAATGTCGTAGAAACTAGTGATTGAGGCCAGCACGGGGTTCTCGCGGTCGTGCGTGAGGGTCTGGAAGACAGCCTTCTCGCCGTTCTCGGGATTCTCCAGCTGGTAGATGACGCCCAGGCCACCAGCCTCGGCATCGGTGCCCCAGTCCATACCCGTCAGGCACTCGAGGAAGGTGAAACCCTTCTCATAGAGAGCGGCCACGTGGGTATATACCTCCTCGGGCTTGAGCATGACGGGTTCCAGTCCGTTCTCGGCAGGAGGCAGAGGGGCTGCGGGGGCAGGTGCAGGCTTGGCAGCGGGTTTCGCAGCGGGAGCAGCGGGTTTGGCTGCGGCTGCGGGCTGTGCCTGCGCCTCTGTATGCTTGTTATTGTTCGATGT
>CAMBWV010000290.1 GCA_945871755.1 uncultured Bacteroidales bacterium | reverse complement strand
CTCTGATTGTCGATGGCAAATGGCTTCTTCTTGCAGCATGGCCTACGATAGTGCCTGGAATAAATAAGACCTACCCACAAATTCTGTTGGAATGTCTGAAAGCTTACTCTGAGCATATCAAAGAGATGCCAACGATGATAACAGGTGACTTCAACTGCTACATCGGTCAGGGAGGAGTAAGCAAGCAGACAGGCACCTTCGAGCAATGTATTGAATACATGCGCGAACTTGGGTTGCGGAGTGAATACCACGAACGTACCCATGAGGAATTTGGCAAGGAAACCTCTTGAACATATCATCACCAGTTTAAGGATGTTATGCCTTTCTTTATAGATTTCACATTCACGAATATTCCCCTCTTTACCTATATGATAGGCGGCTGGGAAAGGAATATGAGTGACCATAATCCACAGATAATAGTAGTATAAAAATATAATTATGAATAGAATATTTTGTCTTGAAACCGAATGGGACCAGAGCAAGCATGACTTGAAGATGAAATCAGCCGTTCTTCCCTTGCTTGAATTTGTAGAAAACAAATACAACCTAAATGTACCCCATACATTTAGACAAGTGGCAACTGAATCAGATTTCAACTATTATATAGAACATTTGTTAGAGCCTTCGTACAAATGCTACGATTTTGTCTATCTTTGCTTTCATGGAACAGAATCCAAAATCCATTTTGCAAATAAAACAGACATGAGCCTTCAAAGTTTTTCAGACAACTATCCCTCCATCTTTGAAGATCGTACAGTACATTTTGGATGCTGTTACTCCTTGATGGATGAAGAAGCAGTATTGAAATTCAAGTCAGAAACCAAGGCCCAACTAATAACAGGATTCAGGAAGAGCGTTTCCTTTATGGAAAGTTTCATCTTTGAGCTTTGGCTTTTGAAGAAGATAAACCGCTATCCTAAATACCGTGCGAAACGAATTATGGAATTAGCAGAAAAGGAAATGCCATATTACACGAAGCGACTTGGTTTTGTGGCATATTAGAAGATATAGCATGAGCACATATATCATAGAAATGACAACAGACCTTGGCGAAGAAGTGTCTGTCAGTGTTGATGCGCCTTCAGTATCAAAGGCAGAGCAGATAGCCATCGGCATGTTGGAGAACTGTGAACTTGACTGTCTGAGTCAAGTCTGCGTAGAATACACCATCACAGAAGATTAATCCCACTCTTCCTGATTGAAGCGAAGGTCGGTATAAACGTCCGTAGCTACTTGGAAGAAGGCACAGGCGCAGCCTGAAAGGAAATAGCGGTCTATTTCCTGGAATGAGAATCGGGTAGGAGGTAAATGCTAATCATAAAAGGCATTTGCCTCCTACTTTCGCATTTACCGACCTCCCACACCACCGTACAAGCGGTTCCGCATACGGCGGTTTCGTGCTTTCTCATCTCACGATGTGTGGCAAGTTGTTTTCAGCCATCCCGTAGAGAAACGAATCAACAACCCCAACAAACTTTTCCAAATATTTTTTCCTGTTTATTAGAAGTATTCTAGATAGGAATCAAGCCACAAAGGCACTATTCCCTTGAAAAAGTGTAGAGGTTATACAATTATTCCCTTGAAAAAGTGTGGAGGCTCTGCAAACATTCCCTTGAAAAAGTGTGGAAATGCCGTGATTATTCCCTTGAAAAAGTGTAATTTTGCGAGCGAAACCAATCAGGAGACACTATGCTTAAACGAAAAATTGAACGATATTTAGCCAATTGGAAGAGGAATCCTAATAAAAAACCATTGGTGATTAAGGGAATCCGTCAATGCGGAAAGACTTATATCGTGCAGAAATTTGCTAATGATAATTATGAGAATGTGGTATATATCAACTTTATTCTCGAACCCGACAAGAAATTGGCCTTCGCTGGCAGTCTAGATGTGGATACCATTACTCTGAATCTCTCTGCATTGCTTCCTGGTAGTCGATTTGTTGCTGATAAAACCTGTATCATCCTAGACGAAATACAAGATTGTAGAGACGCTCGAACAGCTTTGAAGGCGTTTCAGATTGATGGTCGTTTTGATGTGATTGCAACAGGTTCGCTCTTAGGTGTACGAGGTTACGGAGACAAGAAATCAGGAAAGGAAGCAATAGAGCAAGATTCTATTCCCGTTGGTTATGAAACGGTAGTAGAAATGTACCCATTAGATTTTGAAGAATTTCTATGGGCAAACGGCATCAGCGAAGAGGTCATTGATAAAGTCAAGTCTTGTTTTGATAATGAAACACCAGTGCCCGAGGGCTTGCACAAAGCGATGATGGAACTGCTATACAGATATGTTGTCGTTGGGGGACTGCCTGCAGTGGTTAACTGCTTCCTTGAAACCAAAAACATTGAGCTGATTTATCAGATGCAGTCAAACTTGGTTGCCGAATACGAAGAGGATATGGTGAAGTATGCCAATGATGCAGACAAGCCCCATATACGCGAATGCTTCGAATCCATCCCCAAACAATTGGCCAAGGAGAACAAGAAGTTCCAGTATTCAGTTGTTAGAAAAGGAGGAAGGGCCGCTGAATATATGGGCAGTATTCAATGGCTGGAGGATGCAGGCATAGTTCGCAGGTGCTATAACACGCGAATTACAGAATTGCCCTTGGAAGGAAATGCCGTGAAAGACTGTTTCAAAGTCTATGCAACAGACATTGGCATTCTAATGGCAATGCTTGATTATGGGACCCAAGCAGATATTCTAAAGGGAAATTTGCTGGCATATAAGGGAGCTATCTTTGAGAATCTAATTGCCGATTTTCTGTGTAAGTCTGGGCAAAAGCTTTACTATTTTCACAAGGATAGTGGGCTTGAACTGGATTTCTTAGTAAGATTCAAGGGAGAATGTGTCGTTCTTGAGGTA
>CAMBWV010000289.1 GCA_945871755.1 uncultured Bacteroidales bacterium | reverse complement strand
ATAGCCGCAAATACATCGCAAGCTAATTTATAGAACCTACCTATAACCAATAAGAACAAACGCCCCACTCACAAGCAACGTGTGGTTCATTTCTTTTCAATGAGAATGAACCGCAATTTGTTCGCGACTTGAGTAAATATGAATTTTGTCGTTACAATTTCACCTTCACCTTCGCGCCCTTCGATTCATTCTGCAGGCGGTCAAGCGCCGTCACCACGTAGGTGTATTTCGTACGGCCGTTTTCGTAGGGTAGTTTCAGCATCTTCTCGCGCGTGATGCAGACGATGTTGTCGGGATTCTCGAGGTTCACCTTCTGCCCTGGCGCAAAGCGATAAACCACATAGCTCTTCGCCTCGTCCATCTCGGTCTTGGCTTTCGGTGCTGTCCAGAAGAGGTAATAGCCATCGGGCATCCACATCGCCTTCAGGCGGCTGGGTTTCTTGGGCGGCTTGTTGTCGAGGTGCGGCATGAGCGGTTGCAAGGCGGGCGTGCGGTGGTACGCCTGCTTGAGCGCGGTGGCGTAGTTACCTTCGTTGCGCACGACAGCGGCCGAATACCACAGGCAACTGCCTTGCACGCCAGGCAGCGTGCGTTGCAGGCGGAACTTCGCAGGCATCTGGTTGAGTTGCGGGTTCTCCAGGTCCGCCTTTTTCACTGTGCGCTCCACGTCCTGACCGACAACGAGCACCCTGCTTGAGGCATGGCGCGCCCACCATTTAATGAGCGTTTCGTAGTCCGCCGTTTTGTGTCCGATTTCCCAATAAATCTGCGGCACCAGATAATCCAGCCAGCCCTTGTCCACCCAGTAGAGGATGTCGGCATAGAGGTCGTCGTAGTTTTGCAAGCCACCCGTGTTGCTGCCAGGTATGGTGGAGCCCGACTTGGCGTTGTGGTAGATGCCGAAAGGCGAAACGCCAAACTTCACCCAAGGCTTCACGTTGTGAATACTGTCGTTGAGGGCCTGGATGAATACGTTGACGTTGTAGCGGCGCCAGTCTTCCACGTCGGCAAATCCGTTGTGGTAACGGCGGAAGGTCTCCTCGTCGGGAATCTTCTGGCCTGCCGCGGGGTAGGGATAGAAATAGTCGTCGATATGCAAGCCATCCACGTCGTAGCGTCGCACGATGTCGGCTGCCACGCGGCAGGTGTATTCGCGGTTTTGCGGGATGCCGGGATCGAGGATGACCAGCCCGTCGTACGTAAAGTGGCGGTCGGGGTACTGCATATAAGGATGCAGGGGCGCCAGGTCCTTCGTGCCCTTCGTCTTGGCGCGGAAGGGGTTTATCCATGCGTGGAGTTCCATGCCGCGGCTATGGCATTGCTCAATCATCCATTGCAGTGGGTCCCAATAGGGCGAAGGCGCCTCGCCCTGTTTCCCACTCAAGAAGCGGCTCCACGGCTCGTAGGGACTGGCATAGAGGGCATCGCACTCAGGGCGAACCTGGAAGATGATCGTATTGATGCCACAATCTTGCAGTGCGTCCAATTGATTGGTCAGGTTCTCGCGCATCGCTTCTGGGGTCATGCCCTGAAATTGCCCATTGACAGCCTGAATCCATGCGCCTCTGAACTCGCGCTTCGGTTGGGGTACCTGTGCCAGCAGGCATGCGGCACTCAAGAAAAGGGTGAGGGAGAAGAATAGTCGCTTCATAAATAAATGGGTATATTGGGAGGGGTGACTCCCACGTATTTGCCTGCAAAATTAGCAAAACGGGGGGGGATAGCAAAGGGGAAAGGAAGAAATTAGCGGTTTGAAAATTTGCTCTTTCACAGAGGATTTCCGAAATTTGCGGTCAGAAACAAAAGCTAATATTGGGCAAATTGTTGGGCTAACTAGCAACTAACTATCAAACAAACCTTATAAAATTATGCGTAAATCAACCATCATGGCCGCGCTCCTTGGCACGCTGTTGCTCAGCTCCTGCAACACTTCTGCTCTTGGTACTCAGGGTGCTGGCTCCACCACAGGCGCCAACGCTGGCAGCACAAGTCCTGCCGTTTCCACCCTCACCAGTGTGCTCACTTCCCTTCTGGGCGGTTCTAGCCAAGTGACGGCTAGCAACGTGCAAGGCACTTGGACCTATCGCAAGGCTGACTGCGTGTTTGAAACTCAGAACCTCCTCCTCAAGGCAGGCGGCGAAGTGGCTGCCACCAAGATTGAGTCGCAGCTCGAGAGCCAGCTAAGCAAGGTGGGCATCACCCCCGGCTCCTGCACTTTCACGTTCAACAGCGACGGCACCTACACCGCCACCATCGGCCAGTACAACCTCGGCGGTAACTACACGCTCAACACCTCCTCCAACACCATCACGATGACCTACCTCGCCGGCCTCGGCCGTATCAGTCCGAAGGTTATCATGACGGGTGGCAATCTCAGCCTCCTTTTCGAGGGCGACAAGCTCCTGTCGATGGTGCAGAAGGTGGGCAAGCTCTCGTCCAACTCCACCGTCAGCAGCCTGAGCACCCTGCTCAACTCCTACGACGGTATGCTTGTGGGCATGCAGCTGTCCAAATAATTTTATTGGCTCCGTACAAAATCCATGGGTATTCACCACTCTGCTCACATGTTGAGCCGAGAGAAGCCTACCTTCAGTATGCGCCTCGTAATATAACACACGCCAGAGCTCGTCTGCTGCAAATCGCTGCAAATGGATGTCAGCGGAGTGTTGCGAAGTGTTAAAGCAATTTGGATTTCGGCTGAAAATGTATTATCTTTGTATTAGCGAAGAGGAGATAGCCCTAAACAAGCGGGTTTTCTCCTCTTTTTTTGGCCAGAAAAATGGGATTTTTACCTCAGAGATAAATTTTTTTACATTACTGAGAAAATTTTTTCTTGGAGTTTGCGGATTTTTTCTCCGTAATGTAGGTGG
>CAMBWV010000288.1 GCA_945871755.1 uncultured Bacteroidales bacterium | reverse complement strand
TACCTTTGCACCCGCTTTCCGCTCAGCCGCTGGCGCGATGCAGAGTTCCGCGTGAATGCTGGGCTGGGACGAACAAACAATTTTATAATCAATACCAAAATGGCAGATTTAATTAAGATTGCTGAAGAAGCTTATGCAACTGGTAAGCAGCACCCCGAATTCCGCGCCGGTGACACCATTACCGTTGCTTACAAAATCGTCGAAGGTAACAAGGAGCGCGTACAGCTGTACCGCGGTGTTGTTATCAAAATTTCCGGACACGGAGAGAAGAAGCGCTTTACCGTACGCAAGATGTCGGGTAACATCGGCGTAGAGCGTATCTTCCCCATTGAGTCGCCCGCCATCGAGAGCATCGAGGTGAACAAGTACGGTAAGGTGCGCCGCGCCAAGCTCTACTACCTCCGCAACCTCACCGGCAAGAAGGCTCGCATTAAGGAAAGACGTGTTAACACCAAAAAGGAGGATTAATCTTTCAGCCTCCAACTCTGTAAGAACAATTAGCCTCCTACAACAGGAGGCTTTTGTTTTTTCTATCCGCAAGGGCTGCAGCAAACCCTCCCCCGGAAGCAACGAAACCAGCATCCCATGTCAACGATTATCTATCCCTCTCCCATCTTCGGCCCCGTGCGGAGCCGCCGCCTCGGCATTTCGTTGGGCATCAACCTCATGCCCGACGATGGCAAGGTGTGTACCTTCGACTGCATCTACTGCGAATGTGGATTCAACGCCGACCACCGCCCAAAGCACCCGCGGCCCACGCGCGAAATGGTGCGCACGGCCCTCGAGGAACGCTTGCGCCAGATGAAGGACGAAGGCCAAATGCCCGATGTCCTCACCTTTGCAGGCAACGGCGAACCTACGGCCCACCCCGACTTCGCGGGCATCATCAACGACACCATCGCCCTGCGCGATGCCCTGTGTCCCGCGGCGAAAGTCAGTGTGCTAAGCAACGCCACCCTGGCCCACCGCCCCGAGGTGCGCGAAGCCCTCCTGCGCGTGGACAACAATATCCTGAAACTCGACACCGTGGATGCCGACTACATCCAGCGCGTCAATGCGCCCACGGGCAAGTACGATGTGAATGAGGTCATCAAGACCCTGCAATCCTACAACGGCCACCTCATCATCCAAACCCTGTTTATGAAGGGCACAAGCCGCGGCGTGAGTGTGGACAATACGGGCGAGGAATACGTGGGCCCGTGGCTCAAAGCCCTGGAAAGCATTGCGCCCAGCCAAGTCATGATATACACCATCGACCGCGAAACGCCCGACCACGACCTCCGCAAAGCCACACCCGAAGAACTGGACCGCATCGCCGAGCGCGTCCGACTTCTTGGCTTTCCTGTCTCGGTTTCCTATTAGCTTAGAGGCTTTAGCTTAGAGATTAGAGCTTAGAGTTTAGAAATTAGGAATTGCCTTCCAATGAGGATGAACTCCAAAAATCCTATCCAATTCCCATCTCCAATCCTCTAAAAATCCTCTCCAATCCTCTAGAATCCTCTCCAATCCTCTAAAAATCCTCTTCAATCCTCTAGAATCCTCTAGAATCCTCTTCAACTCCTAACTCCAACCACCCCGTGCTCCAAACCAACATATTGCCCAAAAAGCCCGCCCGCATTCTGGTGGGCCTGAGCGGCGGTGCCGACAGTGTGGCGCTTTTGCTGCTGCTCCGCGAGGCGGATTACGAGGTGGAGGCCGCGCATTGCAATTTCCAGTTGCGCGGCGCGGAGAGCGAGCGCGACGAGCAATTTGTCGTTCGCCTCTGCGAGCAAAAGCAGGTGCGCCTGCACCGCATTCGTTTTGACACACAGCAGGAGGCGCACCGCCGCGGCGTAAGCATTGAAATGGCAGCGCGCGACCTGCGCTATGCTTGGTTTGAAGCCTTGCGCCAAGAGCGCGGTGCTGCCGCCATTGCCGTGGCCCACCATCAGGACGACTCCAACGAAACCCTCCTGCTCAACCTCGTGCGCGGCTGCGGCATTCACGGACTCACGGGTATGCCCACCGTCAACGGCCACGTGGTGCGCCCCCTCCTCGGAGCCACACGGACAGAAATCCTCCGCTACCTCGCTGAGCGCGGACAAGCCTACGTGACCGACAGCACCAACGCCGAAACCCTCTACAAGCGCAATCTGGTGCGCCACGAACTACTGCCGCTGCTCGAACGCCTCAATCCCAGCATCCGCGAAACCCTCACGGCCATGCGCCAACGGATGGCCGAGACGGCAGCCCTCTACGACAAAGCCCTGGCGGCGGAAGAGGCCGCCCTGTTTCGCCCACTGGCCAACGGCGGCGACATAGCCATTGCCGCACTCCTGCACAGTTGCGCCCCGCAAAGCCTCCTGACGCACCTGCTGGGCCGCTACGGTTTCACGCCTGCCCAGAGCGCAATGATTTTCGGCCAACTGGACAGCCGCACGGGGGCTTGCTTCGACAGCCCGACGCATTGGGCCGCCATCCACCGCGGACAGTTGGAGGTGCGGAAGCGGTGGCCGCGCATTGCTCCCACTCCCCTACCCTGCCCAGGCACTTGGCAAGACGCCGACCGCTGCCTGCACATCGCGCAAGGCCCCGCTGGTCCGCTATCGGCCATACCGCGGCAGCCCCATGTGGCTTGTCTGGACGCCGACCGCACGAATGGTCCTATATATATAAGGAGTGTGGAGGCGGGCGACCGCTTCACGCCACTGGGCATGAAGGGCAGCAAACTCGTCAGCGACTTCCTGACCAACGCCCACTGCTCCGTCATCGACAAACGCCACGCCCTCGTGGTGTGCGACGACAGCGGCATCCTCTGGCTCGTAGGCCACCGCCCCGACCAGCGCGCTGCCTGCACCGCTGCCACGCAGAGGTGGCTGCTGCTTGAAACA
>CAMBWV010000287.1 GCA_945871755.1 uncultured Bacteroidales bacterium | reverse complement strand
ACAGGCCCGGCACCATATAGACGGCAAAGGCCAGGGAGATGAGGGCGAGGAAGAAGCGGGGCACGGAGGTGTGGCGCTCGTCCTCGTCGTCGTGGGGAAACTTGATGAGGCCCAGCAGATAGATGCCCAGCAGGGCGAAGATAACAATCCAGAGAGCGAGGAAGGTTTCGCGGTCTAGGAGGTGCCAACCGTAAGCGAGGTCGGCCACGGAGAAGAATTTCAAGGCGAAGGCCAGCTCGAGGAAACCGAGCGTCACCTTCACGGCATTGAGCCAACCGCCACTCTTGGGCGCGCTCTTGAGAAGCGTGGGAAAGAGGGCGAAGAGGGTGAACGGAAGGGCCAAGGCGATGGCGAAGCCCAGCATACCGATGGTGGGAGCCAGCACACTACCGCCCGACGTGCTCACTTCGACGAGAAGGAAACCGATGATGGGACCTGTGCACGAGAAGCTGACCAGCGACAGCGTGAAAGCCATCAAGAAGATAGAGAGAAGGCCCGTCGTCTTCTCAGCCTTACCATCCACGGCTGCGCCCCAGGAAGAGGGTAGCGTAATCTCGAATCCGCCGAAGAAGCTGGCGGCAAAAACAACCAGCATCAAGAAGAAGAATATATTGAAGATGGCGTTCGTAGAAAGGTCGTTGAGAGCGTTGGCACCAAACAAGGAGGTGATAATCAGACCGAGCGCAACGTAGATGACAATGATGGAGATACCGTACGTGATGGCGTCGCGGATGCCCTTGCGGCGGTTGCCGCTACGCTTGAGGAAGAAGCTGACGGTCATCGGTATGATGGGCCACACGCAGGGTGTGAAGAGAGCCACCAGACCGCCGACAAAACCGAGCAGGAAGATGTACCAGATGCTCGCGTTGGACACGCTCTCTTCGCCGAAAGCCTGCAATTTCTCCGTGGCGGGGCTCCACCACATTTTGCGAAGCTCATCGTTCACGCCATCCACGCCACCGACGGGCACCACTGCGGCAGCCGTGTCCGCAGCTACGGAATCGGCAGCGGCATTGGCGGTTTCGGCAGCTGGCAAAGGCTCTTCGGTGTCCGCGGCAGCCTTATCGGCTGGCTCTTCCTTGGCAGCGGCTTTATCATTGGCAGTTTCTGCGCCAGGACCATCCTTGCCAGCCAGTTTGCAACTAACCGTGGTGGGTGGCAGGCAGTTCTGGTCGTTGCAAGCCGAGAACTCGAGGTAGCCCTCCAAGGAGTAAACGGGCTTGGTCAAGCGGACGCGCTGCGTAAACGTACAGCTGCCTTCGAAATAGGTGATGTTCATTTCAAACATCGGGTCGAAGGAAGTCTTGGCACCCTTACCGGGCTTCAGGCCGCCGACCAATTCGACACCGTCCTTCTTATCCACACCAAAAGTGGCGGGATTGGGACCATCGGCAGGGATGTTGGTGGAATAGACGTGCCAACCGGCATCGGCCTTTCCCGTGAAGACAATGTCAACCTCCGTGGGGCTGACTTCCTTGTACGATACCTTGAAATTGACTTGCGCCAAAGCGGCTGCGCAGGTCAATAGGAAGAGAACGGAACAGGTGAGAATCTTTTTCATTATTGGTTTTTTTGAAATTTGCAGGGTGAAATCAGAAATGTGGAGAGCCGAGCAAATGGTGCGGCTACAACTTTGGCACATAGAAAACGGCGTGGCCTTTGCGCTGGTCTTCGGGCGGGAGCGACATATAGTCGCGGAAGAGGTCGCGCAGATAGGTATCGACATCGGCAGGTGCGCTGAACGTTTGTCCCTCAAAGGTTATCGTGCTGAGGGGGAAGATTGTGGTGCGCAGGTGTCGGTTGCCGTTGCCGCTATGGGGCAGGATGTTGGAATAATATTGGTCTTTGCGTCGAACCATTCCGCCCACCGACCAGAGCAAACGGCAGACCGCGCGCTTGGCGGTGAAGTAGCAAAATTCGGCAGCGGCACGCAGCGAGTAGTAGTGCGGCGAATGGAGGATGGCGTTGGCGCGACAATATCCGCGGGCTATCTTACGCGAGAACTGCGGACCGAAGGACGGCCACGCCTCCATGGGGAAAATGTCCACGAAGAGGCCCTTGCCATACGGGCGGCTGAAGTCGTCGCCCGCCTCGACGATGTAGGAATGGCGGTCGCGCACCTTGTACATCGGCTGACGGACAGAGGGTTCGGTTTCAGGGCATTGCAGGTACAGTCCCTCGGGCAAATCTGTCCGCGCGGCCTCGATGAGTTTCGGCAGGTACTCCTTGGGCACGCAGATGTCTATGTCGTCGTCCCAGGGGATAAAGCCGCCATGACGCACGGCGCCGAGCAGCGTTCCGCTGTCTAACCAATAAGGTATCTGGTGGCGATCGCAGAGGTCGGCGGTGGCCCGCAGGATTTCCATTAAGCGCAGTTGCATGGTCCGCAAATGCCGCTGGTTGTGCGCCTTGACGGGATCGGGGTCAGCGGCAGGCACTTGGGCGGGCGTGCTGTCGGATGCGCTTGCACCAGCCTGTGCCAAACGGCTCGCGGCCAGGAATCTTTCGAGTTGCGGCAGGTCGTCGGGGCTCGTCAACTTCATATTGCAGGGCGCGCCATCTACGAGGGCAACAGGCACATCGGGCAGGTAGTGATAGACGAGGCTGCAATCGTCCGTTGCCGTCCAGTGGTCGGGGTCGGCCGCCGCCTTCTGGTAGGCCGCGGAGAGCGTAGTGGAGTGGAATCCCTGCGGCGTCTGCAATCCGCGAAGGACATCCCGATTGAGGGTGCCGCGCAGCTGGTTGTCGCGCTGCTGCACGATGGTGTCCACCACGGGCTGGGCCACTCCGACTGCTGCATTTTTCTCGAGCGAGCGGCACACCCGCGTGATGATGTCGGCCGTCACGAGTGGGCGGGCGGCATCGTGGAAGAGCAGGTGGCAATATTCC
>CAMBWV010000286.1 GCA_945871755.1 uncultured Bacteroidales bacterium | reverse complement strand
CAAAACTGCCCAGATAAATTTGTTGGAAAATGGCAAAACTGCCCAGATAAATTTGTTGGAAAATGGCAAAACTGCCCAGATAAATTTGCTGGAAAATGGCAAAAGCACTACCTTTGCATCCGTAACCCTTTAAAATAAAGCACAATAGCAAATCTGCATTTTTTAGATAAAATATGATGCGGTTCGGAAGGGCAAAATTTGGGAAACGTGGTTTTTCATTTTGCCCTTCTCTCGCCTTGCAGTAACTTTGCAGAAGATAGGCTGCGGCTCGGCATGAAAAAAGAAAATCCACTGGCTTTCCTTTTTATCCTGCTCTCGCCTTGCACTATCTTTGTGGCCATCTAAAGAAAACCTAACCAATCTATGTCAGCAACCATTCCAACAGCCCAACTTATTTTCGACCACTTTCCCGATCTGACGGACCAGCAGCGCCAGCAGTTTGAAGCACTCGATGCCCTGTACCGCGACTGGAACGCCAAGATAAACGTGATTTCGCGCAAGGATATTGACAACCTCTATTCGCACCATATCCTCCACTCCCTCGGCATTGCCAAGGTGATTCGCTTCCGCCCAGGGTCCACCATCATGGATGTGGGCACAGGCGGCGGTTTCCCGGGCATCCCCCTGGCTATCCTCTTCCCCGAATGCCACTTCCACCTCGTCGATAGTATCGGCAAGAAAATCAAGGTGGCTACGGCCGTGGCCGAGGGTATCGGACTGAAGAACGTGACGACTGTTCACCGCAACGTGATGGAGGAGAAGGAGCGCTTCGACTTTGTGGTTAGCCGCGCCGTGATGGACACCTCCGAACTGGTGCGACTGGTGCGCAAGAACATCAAGAAGAAGGGGCAGAACTCCCTGCCCAACGGACTGATCTGCCTGAAAGGTGGCGACCTGTTGCACGAACTCGCACCCTTCAAGAAGTGCTCCGACGTTTGGAACCTCAGCGACTTCTTTGCCGACGAATTCTTTGAAACCAAAAAGGTCATCTACGTGACCTTGTAGCTTTTCAATCCTTATCAACCCATGCTCCAACCTACCCCCTACGCCCATCCCGTGCAATTGCCGCAGGCCCACGGCGGCTTGCAGTGCGTGGCCTTCGAGGTCAACATGATTCAGGTGAACTGCTACCTGCTCTGGGACGACACGCGCGAAGCCATCCTCGTGGACGGCGGTGCGTTCTACGACGCAGAGCGCGCCTATATCGATACGTTTATTGCCGAGCACAACCTGCGCCTGGTCCACCTGCTCATCACGCACGGCCACTTCGACCACATCTTCGGCCTGGCCCACCTCACGCAACGCTACGGCCTCTTGCCCGAGATGGGACGCGCCGAGCGAGAAACGTACGAGGCTGCCAAGCAGCAGATGGAAGCCTTCCTGCACCGCACGTTTCCCTTGGAAGTGCCGCCCGCTGGGAGGATGCTCGACGAGGGCGACGTGGTGACCTTTGGCACCCACTCCTTGCGCGTCATCCATACGCCTGGTCATACGCCTGGCGGCATCTGCCTCTACGACGAGGCAGACGGCGTGCTGCTGAGTGGCGACAGCCTGTTTCAGGGAGCCATCGGGCGGTGCGATTTGCCTGGCGGCAATATGACGACCCTCGTCCACGCGCTCAGCGAAAAGGTGATGACCCTGCCCGAAGCGGTGTGCGTGCTGCCTGGCCACGGACCTGTCACGACGATTAGGCAAGAGAAACTGATGAACCCTTATCTCTAGTCTGCCTTGACGCTCCACCTCTTCACCCCCTACCACGACGAAGCCCTGGCACAGGATTCGCCCTACTATTACCCCAGCAGCGCAGCCCGCACACGCATAGCCCGTTGGTGGGCACTGCCTGCGCTGTGGGCGGACGAAGGCGACGCGGTGCTGCGACCCGATGAGGCGCAACGGCAGGACAGTCCCTTTCTGCGCGAAGGCGTTCGCGTGGTGACGTGGAAGGAGTTGCGCCATCTGCCCCTCACGCAGGTGCGCCCCTGGGGCTGGGATGCGCTGACCATTCGGCGGTTGCTCGAGGCGGACGTCGATAGCCAGTTGCTCCCCGACGAAGAGGCGATGCAACAGTTGCGCCTGCTGAGTAGCCGAAGGACCACCGTCCAACTCTTGCCCCGCATTCGGCAAAACGTCAGAGTGGAAACCATCGGCGAGGCCCGTATGTGCGACAACGAAGAAGCGGTGGCCAGCTGCCTGGCGCAGTGGGGCGACGTGGTGGCCAAAGCGCCGTGGTCGTGCAGCGGTCGCGGTGTGTTTCGCCTCGTGCATCCTGCTCCCGCGGCAGCGTGGGCGCGCGTCCGCAAAATCCTGCGCCAGCAGGGCAGTATCGAAGTCGAACCGCGCTACGAGCGCGTCATGGACCTAGCCCTTGAATACGAGGTGGACAACTGCGGACAGGTTTGCTTTGCGGGCCTCTCCCTTTTCCACACGCAGGAGGGCGGCGCCTATAGCGGCAACCTTGTGGGCCATCCCGCCGTGCTTGAACAGCGCATCCCGTCCGCCGTACGTCCCGCCCTAGAAGCCGTACGCCAAGCCCTACCCTCCCTCTTGGCCACCCACCTTGCCCCATACTACCGCGGTCCGCTCGGCATCGATATGATGGTGGTGCGCTCGGCCGACCATCCCCAGCGCCTGCTTCTCCATCCCTGCGTAGAAATCAACCTGCGCCCCACCATGGGCTACGCTGCGCTCTGGGCCAGCCGCAGGCTAAACGACGAAGGCCCGTTTCTCTTCAACCCAGACGCTCAAACGCCCCAGGAACTTTTCCTGAAATGGGAAGGGGAATAGCCAAGGACGTGCTTGCCGCGATTGACTCCTTATATATAAGGTATAAGTTCAAAAGTAAAAAGCTATCGAGCCAGCAGCCAAAGGCTGCGTTGAAACTAGGGAGCAAAGC
>CAMBWV010000285.1 GCA_945871755.1 uncultured Bacteroidales bacterium | reverse complement strand
TAAAGAATTTCTATGTTTCTCTTTTTCACTACAGAGATTAAACATAGAAATTCGTTTTTTTCGGCTATTGGGATTATTCCCTTATTTTTTATCCATTGAGCAGACATAGAAACGACCCTGCTCTTTCTAAGTAGAAAACGAATTAAGCTATGAATATATACGCCCGCTATTTTAACCAAGAAATATTGGTTTCTAATCTTGATGAGCTCATAGATTTTCTGGTTTCCATTCCCGAGATTGACGTTACCGAAGAAATGGTTAGCGACATAGCCAACTATGTCAATGGCGATATGCCCTATCCGAAGCGCTATAAGATTCGTCCCCGCGTTTATTTCATCCTGATTAAAACGACGGCAGAAACCATGGAAGAATTTAAAATGAACAAGAAAACGACCATGGTGCCCAGTCTTGAAAATAATGCCAAAGCACTGCGAACCAATGAACTGCTAGTAGAAAGATATGGTTGGTATCGCGGCGAAATCACCTTCAAGCGCGTTTTGCCCATACCCGGCACATCGAAGTTCCAATATCAGGACACCTTCTTCTCGGCATTCGTAAAAGCGCGCAACGCTATGGAATGCTACAACCGCATCGTGAGCTACATCAAACAAAGAGAGGACGTGGACCTGCGCAGCCAATTCCCCTCAGCAAAAGGAAGCAGCTTCTATTTCGAGTATTGCGGAGAAACACTCCCACAAGCGTAACACACATACCTCAGATATAGCAATCCCCGTTTCCCTTCAAGCGAAGGAAGACGGGGATTGTCATATTCGAACGTTTGAGACCAGTGAACGAATGGCTTAGTAGCACATACGTTCTAGGCTGTTACTGTTAACCGTAGAAGTTCTCGTCTGCCTGACGGAGCTTCGATGCCGTAGTTTCCGTAGCAGGAACGAGCGGGAGACGGAGGTGATTCGTAATCTTGCCTTGAATGGCGAGCAGTGATTTCACGCCAGCGGGATTACCATCGACCGTCATCAACGGATAAAGGGGCGAGAAGCGGCGGTGAAGAGCAAGGCTCTCTGACCATTGTCCATGCTTGGCCGCATGAATCATTTGTGTAAACTCCTTGGGGTAAGCATTGCCGATAACAGAAATGACGCCAGCCGCTCCAATGGTCATGAGTTCGAAGGTGATAGCATCGTCGCCACTGAGAACCTCGAAGCCCTCGGGGGCTAAACGAATTATCTCCTCTATTTGCTCAATACGGCCCGATGCTTCTTTGATAGCCACCACGTTCTCGCAATCATGGGCAATGCGAAGCGTTGTCTTGGCTTCGAGATTGACACCCGTACGGCCTGGCACATTATAGAGGACAACGGGAAGGGGGGAAGCCTGTGCAACGGCCACGAAATGCTGGTAGAGTCCTTCCTGCGAGGGCTTGTTATAGTAAGGTGTAACGATGAGGACGCCTGCATAGCCTGTGAGGTCTGTCTGTTGGAGGTATTCAACAACCGCTGCGGTATTGTTGCCACCGCAACCTAACAACAATGGAATCTTTCCGCCCACTTCTTCCACCGCAATACGCTTTATCGTTTCCTTCTCGGCAGGAGTGAGACAGGGAGTTTCGGCTGTAGTGCCGAGAATACAGAGGAAATCTGTGCCTTCGAGAATATGGAAAGCAAGAAGCTGGCGCAAGGACTTTTCATCTACATTGCCCGAAGCGTCAAAGGGAGTAATGAGAGCAACTCCCATTCCCTGGAAAATATTATGTCTAGCCATAATAATATGCGTATATTGTTTATAGGTAGATTCTAGAGATTAGTTATATTAGTCGGAAGGTTTCCAATCGTTTGCTCGAGGAATTGGGTGAGCCCTGCACGCGCATGCTCTAGTTTGGCGGCCCAATCTTCCACGGAATTCTGTCCGATGATGTCTGTAATATATTTAACGGAGAAAAGCGGGACGCCGAACTCCTGACAAACCGAAGCCAGCGCATAGCCTTCCATGTCCACCATATCCTCGGACAAATGGGCGGAATCTGTCACAAAATTATCGCCTGTACTCACAACGGCCATAGGAATTGTGGCCGATTGTTGCATCCGTAAATATATTTCGTGGATTGACTGGGGCAAGGGAAGGGTATTCTGAAGATGAAAGCCTACGCCAGGCAATTGGATTTGCTGGAAGTCGCGGTCGATATATTCGCGACTCAGCAGGATATCCCCTACCCTATGGCGTAATGTTCCTGCCGTACCTAGATTGATCACGCACTGAGGCTGATGCTCCAAGATAGCTTTGGTAAGCCTCATGGCAGCCTGAGTTTTTCCGATTCCGGTGACTACGGAAATCACGTTCCAACCAGGTATGGATAGAGGTACGACCTCTTCGGCTACGGCAAATACAGCGATGATTGTAGGAGTCATGAAAGAAATTTATTGCTAATTGGCAACATCAAAGGTGGGCATATCAGGTTGTACCTTCTTGCGACGTCCTCCTGTATGTTCATGGGAACGCTGGTCGCAAAGTTCCTTGAACAGTTGCAGTTGTTCCTCCGACATACGTCCTGCCTTGATACGTTTGCGCTGGTACTTCACCCAATTGTTCAATTGGCTATGCTTTTCACAGAAATGCCCATGTTCAAGCACATATTCCCGCAAAGCCTCGTATTTCGTCAACCACTTATCTTTGTTTTTAGTAACCATACGCAATAGTCTCTCTTAACTAATCTCTTCGGAAGATATCTCTCGTGTATACTTTGTCAGCAACATCGTCAAGAACCGCATCATATCGATTTGCTATGATGGCATTGCATTGGGATTTAACCCAACTTCAACGCCAAAAACTTTTTTCAATAAATTTTCAGTCTGTTTTTAGTCCTCCATCCTCGCAGCTCACTGATTCTCAATGATGGCATTCTGAAAAGACCTCTCTGGAAGCCTTTGTAATACCCACACCTA
>CAMBWV010000284.1 GCA_945871755.1 uncultured Bacteroidales bacterium | reverse complement strand
ATCCCATCAAACTAGTGTTGCAACCCCTAACCCAGCAGCGTAACCGATTATGAAATACTTCTTCCATATCACCTTCGTACTCCTTGCCCTCCTCTTTGCTGCCTGTGCCGAGGACGATGCGCTCTCTACGGACGGACGCGATGCCGTGCCCCTCGCAGGCATTCAGACCGAGATAGAGGGCGGAATGACTTCGCGCGCACTGGCATTGGACAAGGAAAACTACGTGGGCCGTAGCGCTTTCAAGAACAAGGACCAAATGATGCTGACCTCCGTACAGCGCACCAATTTGCCCATTCCTTCCTTTTCCTACAAGGGAGTGGTATATGACTATGAGGTAGGACAGGGACAGACTTCGGGCGGATGGAATCGCGATGACAGCAAGGGCGAAACCAAAGAAACGCCTCCCCGCTTGCCCAGCCGTATCTATTGGAGCGATGCCCAGAACCCCCACACCTTTATCGGCTACAGCCTTCCCCAACAGCCCACCGGGCAGGTGTTCGACTGGAATATGCGCCTCTGTTACGAAACGGGCGAAGCAGGCAAACAGGTGGGCGTAGATACATATTATGGTTCGCTGGGCAATCCCCTCGAAGCCGATGTCCCCCTTGACCATACCGACAGTATCAGCATAGTCCACGACGACCTGCTCCTGACCTACGACAACCAGAAACTGGCCGAGGCTGGCGGTTCTGTGGCCCGCCTCTACTTCAAGCACGGACTGGCCATGGCCCGCGTGATTGTGAATATCAGCGGCTTTACCGCCTCCTCCGAGAGTGCCGACGCGCGCACCATTGTCAGCGACATGACGCTGAAGGATATGTTCACCATGTACAAGTGGCGGCAAGGCTCGGCAGGCGTCCAGACCCTCACGCAAGCCACCGACCAGGACAAGCTGGACGATATATATGGTGCGGACGCCGTGCCTTTCGACCAGCGCAAGGACACCAAAGCCTGGATTCCTTATCCCGAAGGCAAGGGTACGGGCATCGGTAAGCAGTTCGTATTCTACGCCTTGGCCGTTCCCGCACAACTGGAGGCCAATGTGCTGAAAATGCAGTTCACCGTGCACTACCAAGACCCGATGGAGCCTTGGCTCGACCCCGCTACCCAGCTCGTACCCAATATGAAGCAGCACGTCTATACGGCCGTGATGCCGCATAGCGTGGAATTTCGCGCGGGCCACTGCACCACCATTCATATCTCCCTCAACCACAGCAACGAGGAAATCACCGTGGGTGCGGAATACATGGACTGGCAATACATCGAAACGCCCGACCAGAGCGAACTCAAGAAAAAGAAGAATATGCTCACGGCCAGTATGCTGGAGCGCACCAACTTTACCATCCTCGGCGACCCCAAAGCCAACGAGGACGATGCCACCTGGCTGTACGTCAGCCCCACAACGCAAAAGATTCTGGACATCTATGGCAATGATGGCTCGCGCGAACACCCCTTCCTGATTTCCACGGCGCAGGAACTCGTCTCCTTTGCCCACGAGGTGAAGGGCGATGGCCGTCAGAGCGTCACCTACACCGACCTCAAAGGCATTTCGCACACCCTCGACAGTGGCCAGCCCATCTTCGACTTCACCAATTATTACGTCAAGCTGGATGCAAATGTCGTGTTGCAACCAGACCTGACAACAGAGACGTACGTGGAATGGTGTGGCGTGGGCAATCCGCGCGAAACCCATCCCAATAGCTATTTCAACGGCTATTTCTTAGGCAACGGCAGCAGTATCACCCGACTCTTTGGCAGCCCCTTCTTCTTCCACCTCGGTTCGGAAGCCGTGGTCGAACACCTCATCTTCTCCGATGTGATTGAAGTAGATGGCCGAGGCATTGTGGCCAACGAAAGCAACGGCCTGCTCTGTGCCGTCTATGCCGAGGGAACTATCCGCCAGGAAGAACCCGCCAACAAGGAAATCTACTCTGGCGGCCTCGTCGGAACGGTCGAAGCCAACGGCGGCATGGTCGGTTGCTCCCACATTGGCGATGTCAAGGCGTGGGCAACGGGCGAGGGCGTGATAGGCGGAGTGGTCGGCTACAACAAGGGGCTGCTCATCTCGTGCTACCACACTGGCACCGAGCACAACCTCGAGCGAACAGTGAGCAGTACCTACCACACCTTTGCGGGCATTGGAAAGTACGACCCCGACAACAGTTTCGCCTTCAGCTGCTATTTCAACAGCGACATTGACCCCGACAAGATTGACTACGCCTCGCTTACTCCCGGCCGCCTCTGCTATCCCGCCACTACGGAACTCATGCAGTCCTACGATTTCGTGCATTCTGAGGACGAACTTCCCGTAGGCGATATAAGCCATGGTAAATGGTTCGCGTACCATTATAGTCTCAACAAGGGTATCACCGAATTTATGAAACATGTCATAGACGGTACACTCCCCGCTACAGCTACCAACGCATCCCATAGAGCCTGGATGGAGGCCCACAGTGCCGACTACAAATTCACCTACTACCCAGGAGCCTATCCCCGTATCTACTAATCATACGCTCAACCCATAATCTATAGGCTCCAGCCTCGCTCAAAGTACCCCCAGAATCCCAAAAAAATCAGCCAACAAACAAAAAAACACCAACGGTGACCTTGCAAGGTTAAGAAAAATGGCTACCTTTGCAGCGTCAAAAAACGGAAAAATGCCGGAGTGGTCGAACGGGCCGCACTCGAAATGCGGTGAACGGGTAACTGTTCCGGGGGTTCGAATCCCTCTTTTTCCGCAAAGACAAAAGAGGGATCGCTGCCAAGCCATCCCTCTTTTTCCGCAAAGACAAAAGAGGGATCGCTGCCAAGCCATCCCTCTTTTTCCGTAACTACTCAGGTGGATTTTTGCTAGCTAGGGGTGCTATTCGGCGCGCCCCGAAGGGGCAACCTGCTCGTAGCCCAGGGC
>CAMBWV010000283.1 GCA_945871755.1 uncultured Bacteroidales bacterium | reverse complement strand
GAGAACCTCGCCCTGCCCCAGCCCAAGGACCACTTCACCGTGGGCATCGTGGACGATGTGACCTTCCAGTCACTGCCCCTCGAGAAGGAAATGGCACTCGGTGGCGAAGGCATCTTCGAAGCCAAATTCTATGGCCTCGGCGCAGACGGTACGGTCGGTGCCAACAAGAACTCCGTGAAGATTATCGGTGACAATACGGACAAGTATTGCCAAGCCTACTTCTCCTACGACTCCAAGAAGTCAGGCGGTTTCACCTGTTCGCACCTTCGCTTTGGCGATACCCCCATCCGCTCCACCTATCAGATTAAGACGCCTAACTTCGTGGCTTGCCACGTTCAGGCTTATCTGCACATGTACGACGTGCTCCGCGGTCTGCGCGACGGCGGCACCTTCCTGCTCAACACCATCTGGGAAGGCGAAGAGCTGGCCAAGAACCTGCCCAACAACGTGAAGCGCTACTTTGCCGAGCACAACATCACCGTTTACTATATCAACGCTACGAAGATTGCACAGGAGATTGGCCTCGGCAACCGCACGAACACCATCCTCCAGTCTGCCTTCTTCCGTATCACCGAAGTCATCCCCGTTGACCTCGCCGTAGAGCAGATGAAGAAGTTCATCGTCAAGAGCTATGGCAAGAAGGGTGAGGACGTAGTCAACAAGAACTACCAGGCCGTTGACCGCGGTGGCGAATACAAGACGCTGGCCGTTGACCCCGCATGGGCCAACCTGCCCGAGGACGAGAAGATTGTCCGCGACGAACCCGCCTTCATCTCCGACCTCGTGCGCCCCATCAACGCACAGGATGGCGACCTCCTGCCTGTGAGCGCCTTCAAGGTGAGCGCAGATGGTACCTGGCAGCAAGGAACTGCCGCCTACGAGAAGCGCGGTGTGGCTGCCTTCGTGCCCACTTGGAACAGCGAGAACTGTATTCAGTGTAACAAGTGTTCGTTCGTTTGTCCCCACGCTTCGATCCGTCCCTTCGTGCTCGACGACGAAGAGCTCAAGGGCTTCGACGCTGCCACCCTCGAAATCAAGGCTCCTGCCACCCTCAAGGGTATGCACTTCCGCATGCAGGTTGACGTGATGGACTGCCTCGGTTGCGGCAACTGCGTCGATGTTTGCCCCGGCATGCGCGGCAACAAGGCCCTCACCATGGTGCCCCTCGAAGGCGAAATGGCCGAGGACGCCAACTGGGACTACTGCGTGAAGAAGGTAACGAGCAAGCAGGACAAGGTAGATGTCAAACTCAACCCCAAGAACTCTCAGTTCGCCACTCCGCTCTTCGAGTTCAGCGGCGCCTGCTCGGGTTGCGGTGAAACGCCCTACGTGAAACTCGTCACCCAGCTCTTTGGCGACCGTCAGATGATTGCCAACGCCACGGGTTGCTCCTCCATCTATTCCGGCTCAATCCCCTCTACGCCCTACACGACCAATGAGAAGGGCCAGGGTCCCGCTTGGGCCAACTCCCTCTTCGAGGACTTCTGCGAGTTCGGTCTGGGTATGGTATTGGCCAACAAGAAGATGCGCGCCCGCATTGAGGCCCTCCTCAACGAGATGATTCAGAGCGACAAGGTGAGCGACGAATACAAGCAAGCCGCTCAGGAATGGATTGCCGGCAAGGACGATGCTGAAGCCAGCCGTGCCGCAGCCCTCAAGCTCGAGCCCCTGATCAAGGAGAGCGCAGCCAAGGGTTGTCCCGTCTGCCAGCAGCTTGACGAGCTCAGCCACTTCCTCACGAAGCGCAGCCAGTGGATCATCGGTGGCGACGGCGCCTCCTACGACATCGGCTACGGCGGTCTGGACCACGTACTGGCCAGCGGCGAAGACGTGAATATCCTCGTGCTCGACACCGAGGTTTACTCCAACACGGGTGGCCAGGCCTCCAAGGCTACGCCTATCGGTGCCATCGCCCAGTTTGCCGCCAGCGGTAAGCGCGTGACGAAGAAGGACCTCGGCCTCATGCAGGCCACCTACGGCTATGTATATGTGGCACAGGTAGCCATGGGTGCCGACCACGCACAGTGCCTCAAGGCCATCAAGGAAGCCGAAGCATGGCACGGACCTTCGCTCATCATCGGCTACGCCCCCTGTATCAACCACGGTCTGAAGATCAAGGGCGGTATGGGTCGCAGCCAGGAAGAAGAGCGTCGCGCCGTAGAGTGTGGCTACTGGCACCTGTGGCGCTACAACCCCGCTCTCGCCGAAGAAGGCAAGAACCCCTTCACCCTCGACTCGAAGGAGCCCGACTGGAGCAAGTTCCAGGATTACCTCGCAGGCGAAGTGCGCTTCCTCTCTCTGAAGAAGGCATTCCCCGAAGAGGCCGACGAACTCTTCGCTGCCACGCAGGAAGCTGCCCTCAAGCGCTACAAGAGCTACGTACGCAAGACACAAGAAGACTGGAGCCGCTAATCTCCAAGTCTGACCGATAATAATGAAAGAGGCTGCGCCAGCAATGGTGCAGCCTCTTGTTATGTTGTGCGAAGAAGGCGCTCGCCTTCGTCTTTTTCCTCTTCCACTCCCATCTTCCTCCTCCTTCCTCTTCCATCCTCTTCCCTCCTCTTTCCTCCGCTTTCTATCCGCTTTCCATCCGCTTTCGATCCTGCTCCATCCTCTCCCCACCTCTCGCCTCCTTTCTTCCCATCCTCTCCCATCCTCTCCCATGCTCTTGTATCCTCTTTCCCCCTCTCCCCTCCTCCAAAAGCAAAAAAAAAGCGGCTTCGAAAATAAATATCTTTTAACTTTCCAACTTTTAAATCGGCGAAATTTCAACCGCAAACTCCAAGAAAAAATCCAATCTCTGAGAAAAAAAATCCGCTCTCAGAGGTAAAATTTTCTACCTCTGAGGTAAATCAACCATTTTTTTTGCCCAAAAAAAGGAGAGAACCCGCGTGTTTGGGGCTCTCTC
>CAMBWV010000282.1 GCA_945871755.1 uncultured Bacteroidales bacterium | reverse complement strand
GATTTAGGAATTAGACCTGCTTCCAATATTATATTGACTATCGAGCTAGCAGCCGCAGGCTGCGTTGAAACAGGAAGCCCGAAGGGATTCCCTGAAACTAGGAAGCCGAAGGCTTCCGTTGAAACTAGGGAGCGAAGCGACCGACTGAAACTAAGGTCGCGAAGCGACCGTTGAAACTAGGTCGCTAGCGACCTAGTTTCCGCTGCACAGCCCGCTCCTCGTCAGCATCGTGCGTTTGCTCCAGGGCCTTGCGCCAGCAGGTGCGGGCATCGTCCTTGCGGTTGCAGCGCCAGAAGATGTCGCCCGCGTGGTCGTAGATGATGAATTGCGTACCGTCGTCGCTCAGCACGTCCAGCGCCTGCTGGATGTAGATGGCGGCTTGGGCGTACTGTTGCTGCTGATAGAGAATCCAGGCGTAGGTATCGAGGCAGGAAGCGTCCTGGCCATTGAGCTGGACGGCCTGGCTGGCCATTTCGGCGGCTCTATCGAGGTCGCGCTTCTCAAGCGAGAGGTAGTAGGCATAGTTGTTGAGGCACAGGGCGTTCTCGGCATCATAGACCAAGCAACTGTCGTAGGCGGCAAAGGCTTCTTCCTTCCGCCCCTGCTTGTAGCGGAGGTCGCCCAGCGTTTGATAGCAATCGGCTATCACGGCCGTGTTGCCCGTATCGGTGAGTTGGGAAAGGGAGGTTTCTAGCATATTGATGGCTGCATCATCGCATCCCAATTGCATCAGCGAGAGCGCACCGTAGAAAGCAAACACGATTTGGTCGGGATGGTAGTGCAAGCCTTCTTCGCACAACGTGTGGGCCCTTGCAAACCGACCATTCACCAGCGCGATTCTCAGATATTGGAGGCGCGTGTCGAGGTCGTCGGGCTGCACCTTCAGCATTTCTTCGAAGATAGCGTCCGTTGTTTCAGAGGAAGCTCCTGTGCTTATGAGCAACTGACCGTAGAGCGCCCATAGCGAGTTGTCCGTTTGGGGCTGCTCGAGCGCTTCTGCCAGCACCTGCAGGGTGTAAGCCGTGTCGGCGGGCGTATCTCCCGCGGGGAAGAGGCTGGTTTGTGCCACCTCAAGTTTCTGGTCGGTCGTCAGGTCGTTGCCACAGAGGAGGCTGCGCAAGAGGGCGCGGTTTTCCTCGCGACACTCGGGCTGCTGGTATTGCGTATTGTAGTAGAGGGCCATCCGCAGCGGTACGTTGTCGGACGAATGGTCGATGGCGCGGCGCAGATAGTTGGCCACCTGGGGCAAATGGGACTGGCGACTCAGCGCGAGGATGTTGTAGCAGTGGAGCACCGCCACATTGGTCGTGTCGCGCTGGTAGGCGGCCTCGGCATATTGGAACGCTTTGGTCGAGTCGGGCATCTGGCTGATGGCGTAGAAGCGGCGCGTTACGCTTTCGTCGGTGGAGCCGCCTTCGTGCTGCTCCATGCGGTCCACCACACCGATGGCGTCCTCGAATTTCCCTTGCGAAAAGAGCGAAGCGTAGAGCATCAAACTGGCGGATTCGGAATAGTGCTTGGCGAGCAGGCGCTGGCACAGGGGCTCGGCTTTCTCCACCTCCTCTGCCGCGAAATACGCGCGGCTAAGCGTGAGGAGGTAGTCCTCGTTGTCGGGCGCCAGTTCGACGGCGCGCTCCACCATTCGCAAACCTTCCTCGCGGCCCGCCCCATTGATTTGCAGGAGCATCACGCCCAACTCGAAATAGGCTTCGGGGGCTTGCGGATTGAGGGCAATGGCTTCGCGGAAGAGATCGTAGGCCGCATCATTCTGACCACTCTGCGTCCGACAGACGGCCTCAAGGAAGAGGCGGTCATACACCTGCTGCAAACTGTCGGGCAACTGCGGCACGGCCACACTGGGCTGCGTCTGCTGCTTGGTGGCACAGGCGGTCAGGAGGGTGATGAGAAGAAGGAGAAGGCTGAAAACTGCTTTTCGCATGATTGATTCTGGTATATGATGGTACGGAGGCCAACGATTATTCGCGACCCGTATGTCCGAAACCGCCCGCGCCGCGCTGGGTCTCGTCGAGGCTTTCCACGGCCACCCATTCCACGCGCTCGTGGCGCGCCACAACCATCTGTGCGATGCGGTCGCCGTCGTTGACAACGAAGGGTTCGTTGGAGAGGTTCACCAGGATGATACCGATTTCGCCGCGATAGTCAGCGTCGATGGTGCCAGGCGAATTGAGCACACCGATGCCGTGCTTGAGGGCCATGCCCGAGCGCGGCCGCACCTGCGCTTCGTAGCCAGCGGGCAGGGCTATGCGGAGGCCCGTGGGGATGAGCCGACGTTCGAGCGGGGCAAGGGTGATGGGTGCATCCAAGTTGGCACGCAGGTCCATGCCCGCACTCAGCAGGGTGGCGTAGTCGGGCAAGGCGTGGTGGGAATGATTGACAATTTCTACGTTCATAAGCGTAATCGAATAAGGTATTTCCCAAGGGCCAAGCAGGCGTTGCTGCCAGCAGCCCATGAGAATGGGCAAAATTACACATTTTCTCTGACGTAAATCAACCTGCACCGCATTTTTCTCCTTTTTCCCAATCCTCTTCCCCCTCCCCCCTTGAAATGGTAACTACTCAGGTCGTTCCAGAATGTGAGTCAATGTAGCGCGCGTTGCTCTAGGCTTGTATCAGATATGAAAAACAAAAACCAAGATAAACCCCTTGAAGAGTCTGGGGGCTTCGCCCTGGTGTTTGGGTTTCGGGTGGGTCTTATAAGAGCAGGCTCTTAACGCCCCAGCCGAAACCCAACCCCACCTTCTTTCAGAAGGCTGTCAGCCTCTTCAAGGCGATAAACAGGAAATAAACCCATTTTCCTCTGAAGAGGTGCATCGTCCCGTTGTCTATTTCCATTCGTTTTTGATGATGATTTCAGCCGGATGGGGTTTATTTCCTGTTTATCGCCTTGTG
>CAMBWV010000281.1 GCA_945871755.1 uncultured Bacteroidales bacterium | reverse complement strand
CGCTTTCGTCCGCAAACTTAGAGCAAGCAAGGTGCGGTACTTTCACGTTACTCCCCATCCTAGCTTCGACTATCGAGCCAGCAGCCGCAGGCTGCGTTGAAACTAGGTCGCAAAGCGACCGACTGAAACTTGAAACTAGGGAGCGCAGCGACCGCATGAAACTAGGGAGCAAAGCGACCGCCAAATTTCTCCAAGAAAGCCTGTCGCCGAGCCTCACGTTGGAGGAGGAAGGCTTGGGCTTCGGGGCTTTCGGGATGTAGGATGTGGTGGGCAAAGTCGCGGCGCAGGCGTTCGCGCTCCGTAGCATACTCCGTGAGGGTAGGGGAGAAGGCCCATTCGGTGAACCGCTCCCAGATATAGTCCACGGCCACGTGCGATGGGTGGAGCATATCGGCCTCGTAGAAGCGGTAGTCGCGCAGTTCGTCCATCAGGATTTCGTAGGCGGGAAAGTAGAGCACGCTTTCGGTAAACCGCTCCTGTAAGGCATCTATCAGCAAGAGCAGGCGCGCCTTGCTCAGTTGGCTCGCGTGCATGCCGTATTTGGCATAGCGATACGGACTGAGGGTGAAGATGAGTTGGCACTGAGGGTGGGTTCCTTGCCACCCTTCCACCCACGCGCTCCACTCCTCGATCATTTGCTGGAGTGGATAAATCTCTTCGCGAAAGTGGGCGGCAGGCTCTTTGTGGCAGTTGGCCACAATCACGCTCTCGTCCACTCGCAACCGATACACATGGTCCGTGCTCAGGGTTACGAAGAGATGGGTCATCCGCTGGGCCACGCGGCGCGCTGCTGCGATGCGTTCCTCCACCTGTGCCCAACAAGCCTTGCGCGATGGGGCAGATACGTCGGTCGAAAACAGGCGATGGTGCCACTGTCCATCGCGCCCTTCAAAGCATAGGTCGGCCGTGGGCCCTTGCCCCTCGGTTGTCAACCATTGAGCAGTGTGCAGGAGGCTGTGCGGATTGTACAGCGTGCCACAGGGATTCAAGGCCACGTGGCCGTCGGGCAGACTTTGCACCATGCGCTCGCCGATATGCTGGGCAAAGCACGAGCCCAGCAGCACCACACGGCTGTCGGGCGTGAGGCGCTGGGGAGAGGTTGGCAAATTGACGGGCGTCTGAAACTGCATAGGGAGAATCTGAGCGGTTATTCCTGTGTGTTTTCGGCAGGGCTGTCCGTTTCCTGCGGGGCAGCGGCAGCCGCCAATCGCTTGGCGCGACTCGTGAGAACGATGGTCCACAATTCAAACATGGCATAGGCCACCAGACCAACGCCTGTCAGCAGATTGCACTGGGCCAAATCCGTTCGCACGGGCTCGTAGAAGAGGATGACGAGGCCAATAATCAGTGGGACGACGGGGCCCAGGTAATTCCACGCGCTCAGTTGGGGACTCGTGCGGAGGATGGTCCACAACGTGTAAAACTGGAAGGCCGTGGCCACCAAGAGAATGCCCACGAGAATGTAGCGCAGCATTTCAATGAAGAGTTCGGGATGCACGATTTGTATCACACCGAGCAGGATGCTGCCCAGGGCCACTATCGGGAAGAGCGGCAGGGGACGCTCCTCGGGCACACTGCGGAAACAACTAATCATGGCCACCAGACCGGGAACGATGAAGAGGATGCCGCAACCGCGGACAATCCACGTGGATGCTTCGCCCGCAAAGGCTATCAGCAGACCGCCGAAAACCAAGAGCATAAGGGCGCGGAGCAGGGTGCTTTCTAGAAATTTCTTCATGGTGGGAGGAAATTTTAATGGGGTAATATGGAGAAGGATGGAATCTATAGCCGCAGTCCATCCTTTGGCTCGAGCAAAAGGCGGGCGGCCAGCAGAGGATCAGTGCCTAGTCGCGGAATCGCTTGGTCAGTTCGCCAAATTCGTCGATGCGGCGGTCGCGCAGGAAGGGCCACCAGCGGCGCACGTTCTCGCTGCGCTGCATATCAACCTCCACGACCTGCACCACTTCTTCGTCCTTTGGCGCGCGGTAAAGGAGTTCGCCCTGCGGCCCGCACACGAAACTGCTGCCCCAGAACTGTATGCCGTTCGTCTGGCCAGAGGGGTCAGGCTCGTGGCCTACACGATTGACCGCCACCACAGGCAGTCCGTTGGCCACGGCATGGCCGCGCTGCACCGTGGTCCAAGCCTCGCGCTGTCGCTCCTGCTCCTCGGCGGTGTCGCTACTCTCGTAGCCGATGGCCGTGGGATAAATGAGCAGTTGCGCACCCGCCAAGGCCATCATGCGAGCGCCTTCGGGATACCACTGGTCCCAGCAAACCTGTACGCCGAGCCGGCCTACGCTCGTGTCGATGGGCTGAAAGCCGAGGTCGCCGGGGGTGAAATAGAATTTCTCGTAGTAGGCGGGGTCGTCGGGGATGTGCATCTTGCGATATTTGCCTGCGATGCTGCCATCGCGCTCCAGGACAACGGCCGTATTGTGGTAGAGGCCCGTGGCGCGACGCTCAAACAAGGAGGCGACAATCACGATGCCGTGCTCCTTGGCCAAGGAGCCGAAAAAGTCGGTCGAAGGACCAGGGATGGGTTCGGCCAGGTCGAAATTGTCGGTGCTTTCCACCTGACAGAAATAGGGCGTGTTGTGCAATTCCTGTAGCACCACCAGTTGCGCGCCTGCCTTTGCAGCCGTGGCAATGTTGGCGGCTAGTTTCTGGAGATTGGCATCGCGGTTGGGCGAGCAGGATTGTTGGATGATTCCGATTTTCATGCGATATAGTATTACGAAGTCTGGGCTTCCTGGCTCAAGAGGCTTAGTGCGTTATATATTCAACTGCTTCTTCTGCTCCCCACTTCACCAATTCCAGGTTAGCAACTATCGAGCCAGGGAGCAAAGCGACCGATGAAACCAGGGAGCGCAGCTCCCGTTGAAACTAGAAGCCGAAAGGCTTCGTTGAAACT
>CAMBWV010000280.1 GCA_945871755.1 uncultured Bacteroidales bacterium | reverse complement strand
CCCAGTCGAGGTCGCGCGTCATGGCGCGGGGCTGCAGGTCCATGTCGAGCCACGATTTGCACTGGCCATAGACGTTGGGTCGCCACTCCTTGTGCTCCGCCAATATCCACTGGCGCAGCCACTCCTGGTATTTGCCCAGGGGGAGGTACCAGTTTTTCGTGGGTCGCTTCACGAGGCCGTGGCCCTTGTTGTTCTTGTTGGTCGGGTTGATGAGTTCGTCGGGCGAGAGGGTGGCGCCGCACTTCTCGCACTGGTCGCCGTAGGCACCGTCGGAGCCGCAGCGCGGGCAGGTGCCCACGATGTTGCGGTCGGTGAGAAACTCGCCCGTCACCTCGTCGCAGTATTGCTCCTCGGTGTGCTCCTCGAGGACGCCTTTGTCGTAGAGCGTGCGGAAAAAGTCGGAGGCAAACTGATGGTGGATGTCGGAGGTTGTGCGGCTATAGACGTCGAACGAGATGCCGAATCCCTCAAACGATTCCTTGATGAGTTTGTGGTAGCGGTCCACCACCTCCTGTGTGGTGATGCCCTCCTGTCGGGCGCGGATGGTCACGGGCACGCCGTGCTCGTCGCTACCGCCAATGAAGCACACCTCGCGCTTTTTGAGGCGGAGGTAGCGCACGTAGATATCGGCAGGCACGTACACACCTGCGAGATGGCCGATGTGCACACCGCCGTTGGCATAGGGTAGGGCGGCTGTCACCAGCGTACGTTTGAATTGCTGTTCCATGGGATGCTTATGATTTTTTGTTTTGAATACGGGGATAGAAATACGAATAGGAGCGGTGAGGCCCTATACCTATTATATATATAGGCGTGTGGGGAAGAATATCCGCGGCCTTCCTTTCCAATTTGCAAAGGTAGTTCTTTTTTCCGAGGGCATTTGCCCTGCTCTCTCAAAAATCCTTAATCCTTTCCCAAAATTCCGTTTCAAGCCCAAAAATCATTCCCTCGTAATATAATACATGGCGGAACGTCGCTGCTGCAAATCGCTGCAAATGGTCCGTTGCGGGGGTGTTGCGAAATGTTAACGGGATTTGGATTTCGGCGGAAAATGGTTTATCTTTGTGCTAGCGAAGAGGAGAGCGCCCTAAACAAACGGGTTTTCTCCTCTTTTTTTGGGCGAAAAAATGGGGTTTTTACCTCAGAGATAAATTTTTTTACATTACTGAGAAAAATTTTTCTTGGAGTTTGCGGATTTTTTCTCTGTAATGTAGGTGGTTTTTTTGGCGATTTGGGAGGGCGGAAGTTAAAAGATATTTATTTTTTTTGGCTGCATTTTTTGCTTTTGGGGAGGGAGAGGAGGCTAGAGGATGCTAGAGGATGGGAGAGGATGGGAGAGGAATGGGAGAGGATGCTGGAGGATGGGAGAGGAATGGGAGAGGATGCTAGAGGATGCTAGAGGATGCATTATTTCTCCCATCCCCGCGGTCAGTAAGCAGGAAATTCGTAATTTCGCGGGGTGGGCGCAGACCGACCTTTTTTTCTTCCCGATTTGGGGAAGAAGAGCGCAGGCTGGAGCCTCCCTTACCTACTACTAGTTTATGATACAACGAACCCTATTTGCCTTGCTGCTTTGCCTCTGCTCCGCCAGTGCCTTCGCGCAGATGGAAGAGGCCCTTGCCCCTTTGGACTACGCCCTGGACAGTGCTGAGACGCGCCAGTTGCGGCTGGAGGTGGACAACCGCAGCTTCTTCAAGGACAACGAGTTTTCAGGCACCGTCATGAAAGGCTGCACCTTGCCCGGCCTGTGGGTGACGCCCAAACTGACGTACCAGCCCCTGAGCAACCTCAAAATCGAAGCAGGCATCCATGCCCTGATTTATAGCGGTGCGTACAAATTTCCTAACTATGCCTACCACGACATTGCCAAGTGGAAGGGCCATCAGTATCAGCAGGGCGCGCACATCGTGCCGTGGTTTCGCGCACAGCTGACCCTGCGGCGCGTCAACCTTGTGCTGGGCGACCTCCACGGTGCGATGAAGCACCGCCTCGCACAGCCCCTCTACGACCCCGAACTCATGCTGACAGCCGACCCCGAGTTTGGTTTCCAACTCATTGCCGACACGCGGCCCGCACATATCGATGCGTGGGTGAACTGGGAGAGTTTCATCTTCGAGGGCGACACCCATCAGGAAGCCTTCATCGTGGGCCTGTCCTCGCGCTTTCGCTTGAACAGCGAGCAGTCGCGCTGGCACGTCTATCTGCCCGTTCAGGGTACGATTCAGCACCGCGGCGGCGAGCAGGATAAGGGAGGCTCCGTCCAGACCCTTTGCAATGGAGCCGCTGGCGTCGGGCTGCGCTGGAATGTGGGGCACAAGGTGGTGCGCCACGTAGCGGCCGAGGCGCTGGCGCTGGGCTGTGCGCAACAGAAAGGCACGCTGTGGCCCTTCAGGGGCGGTAGCGGCCTGTATGCCAAGGTAGATGTGGGATTCAAGTACGGACTCAGTGCGCGCCTAGGCTATTTCCGCGCCAACCAATTCATCACCCTGCTCGGCAGTCCCTACTTCGGTGCCGTATCGACGAAGACAGAGGGCGCGTGCTATCCTGACCATCCGCAGACCGCCCACTTGGCCCTCGACTATTCGCGCACCTTCGGCAAACACTATGCCCTCGGGGCAAAGGTGGAAACCTTCTGCAACGCACCAGGACGGATGCGCATGGCCGACGGAACGATGCAAAATACCACAACCACCTTCAATACCTCCTTTGGCATCTACCTGCGCATCAACCCTTCGTTCCTGCTGAAGCAGTTTTAGGCTTTTTTTGAAAAGAAAAATGGGATTGCCGCCTTGCCTATCCACGGCGAATCCGTATTTTTGCCGCTGATACAAGAATAATAAATACCTTCTATATAACATACGGCTGTGTACGCCCTGAAAGGGCAACCTGCGCCTAGCCCAGGGCAGAGCGAAGCGGC
>CAMBWV010000279.1 GCA_945871755.1 uncultured Bacteroidales bacterium | reverse complement strand
TATATATAAGGAGTGCCCGTCCAGCAACACCTGCCCCTCCAAGGCAGGCAGCAGGCCCGCCAACGTACGCAGCAACGTACTCTTCCCCGCCCCATTGGCACCGACCAAGGCGGTCAGTGTACCCACAGGCAAGGAGGCGCAGAGACCACGGCAAAGTGGCTGCACCTGTCGGCGGCCACGATGGCCGATAGCGAGCTGTTGGAGTTGGAGAAGCGGCTTCATGAATGTGCAAAAGTAAGAAAACCGCCCAGCATGGCAAAACATTCCCCCAGATTTCCAAGCCTGACCCCCACCTGCCCCACCCTTTTGCCCATCCACTCTTGATTCCTTACTTATTGGAGCAGGCGAAAGTAAGGTGTTCGTTTTCGGTGGGAAAAAAAGTACCGCGCGTTACGGCAACGTGCGGTACTTTGCATTTTGAGGTGTACGAACCCTTATAGTTGTTGCTTCCACTGCTCCACCAGTTGCTTGCAGCCATTCTCGATGTGCTGTGCCACCTGTCGATAGACGGCGGCAGTTTGGTAGTGCGGATCTCTCACGGGGCCGTCTTCGTTCAGCGCAACCTTGTTGAAGAGAACAATTCTGTCCCAATGATTGTAGTCCAATTCGCGGGTGATGGCGTTGCGGTGGTATTCGTCAAACACGATGATGAGGTCGGCCTCCATCAGGCGTTCGCGCGTCATCGCGGTGGTCGTACCACTCATCTCATAGCCCATTTCCTTGGCTATTTCCGTCATGGCGGCGTCACGCGGATTCTCGCCCCAGTCCAATGTGCCCAGGGAGAATACCTCGAAGCCGTTCATGCCTGCGGCTGCCAGCAGTTGCTTGGTCACACATTCTGCAAACGGGGAGCGACAGGCATTGCCTGTGCATACATAGCATATTTTATAACACATATTCTTTCTGTTCTTGTTGATTTCCAAACATGACTATCTCATAGACCTCGCCGCGAGTATCTGCTGAATCTGTTGGTAAGATACGGGGGCGAAGTTGTTGTTGTCCACGCCCACGTCGTACTGGTTGGGCTGCAACATGGCCAGTCGTTGCGCATCGATAATCCCAGGGCTGTGAGGGGTGGAATGGAGATGTCCGAACAATTGCCAAGTGCCGTGGGTGTCGCCACTATAGGCAAGGTAGGGGAAATGATTGAGATATATCTTCTGGCCATTTACATTGAGGCGCATCTGAAAGGCCACTCCCTCAAAACGTGCCGCAACATCCTCGCTGATATGTCCTGCATCGTGGTTGCCCAGGACGAGATATATACGCCCCTTGAGTCTGTCAAGGATGTGATGCCAGTTCTCAGACTTACCAAAGCAGAAGTCGCCCAAATGGAAGACGATGCCGTCGCTGTGCACCACCGCGTTCCAGCGACGGATCAGTTCCTCGTTCATCTCCTCCACACTCCCAAAAGGACGCTGACACTTTTCCACAACTTGGTTGTGGAAGAAATGAGTATCGGAGGTAAACCAAATCTTCCTGGGCGACAACCCACTCATCAATTCTATCTGTGCCGTCAACTTCTTTGCGCTCATAATCCTGACAGGTTCTACTCAATTTATTTATCGCAAAGGCCGCTCTCTCAGAGTCGCCAATGCTTGGACGCCATAAACTTCTTGCACTTTTCGCAGAACACGTTGGTTTTGCTGAAGGGGTTGCCACCGTTGGCATTCTGCATCATACATTTCGTATCGGGACAGTGGCGCAAGCCTTGCGCATGGCCCAGTTCGTGGAGCATGACGCTGAACAACTGGCCGTTGCCGCGAGGGCGATAGGACGAGAAGACGGCCACGCCCGTTCCGATGCCATTGGCTAATCCCATGATACCGCTGTGAGGGCGACCTCTGAAATTGTCCAGCCCTATGTCTGCCTGCGTCAGCCCAACGACAATCGTCGTGTCAGACTTGTATCGGACGAGCACCTTGTTCAGCAGGTCGGCCCTGTAGCGTCGGTGGTCATTGCGTTTGGTCGTCAGCGCAGAGTCGGGCAAGGGCAGATGGCCCGCCAAACGGCATTTGGGATAATGGGCGCGGAGAGAGTCCATCATGGCGCGCTGCAAGTCGTTGCGAACCTTCCCCAGCGTATAAACACAAACGGTGGGTACAACGGTTTTCTGCTGAGCGGACGGGGCAGGAGCGTCGGATTTACTACTGCATCCCGTGAGTGCGAATAGAGCGCTCAGCAATAAGATTCCAAGGTTTCTACTTTTCATTTTATATATCATGACTAATAATTTTCCATGCAATAATAGAGGCGAGAATAACCAACTATCTATCTTCTCACGAATGGGTTTCACGAAGCCAGTCGCGCACGTCCATCAGTACACAGCCCAGGAGGTTTTCTCCTTGCCAATCTTCCTAGTTGAGAAATGGAAAGGGAAGGCATACCGTCTTGTAATCCAAAGGCAGAAGCGGATGGACGGTGAGCTTGACCTGTGGGAAGGCGAATACACCTACCGCTGCATCCTTACAAATGACTACTAGTCTTCCAAAAAAGAGGTTGTGATACTGCGTATTGCCTCAAGTCGCATGGTGGGGTAAGGGCATTTATATGTTTTTATGGTGACATTCGATGCACTGTACCCCCCCTTACTAACGGTGCAGATTCTTTTCGCTTCTGTATCATATTAGGCGCGTAGTTGCGGATTTGAGGTTTATAAGTTTCTGTTTGCAAATCCGTTTGCAAATATGGATTTCTGCAAACAGAGCTGCAAACGGAATTGCAAACACTTATTCTTTTAGCCTCTTGTATTTCACGTTATTAGCGACACTGTCTTCTGTTTGCACAATTTCGTTTTCACTTAATAATTCTGCAAACAGACGAGACACCTTTGATCTATCTTTCTCTTGCAAACTGAGCAGTTGGCGAGCTTCTGCATTATTGATAGTAGGTATGGAATCCAAATAACGTAAGATGG
>CAMBWV010000278.1 GCA_945871755.1 uncultured Bacteroidales bacterium | reverse complement strand
GGCCGACCGATGCAGCCCAACGGACAGCCCTCTGAAAACCTACAGCACGTAGAAGCCTTTGCCAAAAGTCTGCAACGCCAGTTTCCCGATATTCCCCTCACATGGTGGGACGAGCGCTATACCTCAGTCATGGCCCACCAAACGATGCGCGATGCCGGACTGGGCAAGATGAAGCGCAGGGACAAAGCACTGGTGGACGAAATCAGCGCTACCATTATCCTGCAAAGTTTCATGGAAGCGAGGTTTTGACGATTGTGCGGCCTTCGTTTTAAGAGTCGCCTTGCTCCCTTGGTTTCAACGTTAGCCTCAAGGCTTCCTAGTTCCAGTCAGGCACTGCGTCTCTCCAGCATTCGATAAATTCGAAACATTCGTGTTTAAAAAACCTCCGCGATTTATGCGCGCCCAGTTATTTAGATTTCTATTGGGGCTCGCCCCAACCGATACTAACTCATCCAAATAATTTATCAATCCCAATTTCTAAACCATGATTTTACCTATCTACACATACGGCCAACCCGTATTGCGCAAAGTGGCACAGGACATCACGCCCGATTATCCCGAACTGCCGAAACTCATCGAAGATATGTTTGAAACCATGTATCGGAGCGAAGGCGTCGGACTGGCAGCTCCGCAGATTGGCAAGGACATCCGCGTGATCGTTGTGACCCTCGACGTTCTCAAGGACGAGTACCCCGAATATGCTGATTTCAACCATGCCTACATCAATCCTCACATCCTTGAATACGACGACAGCGAAATGCAGACGATGGACGAAGGCTGTTTGAGTCTGCCTGGCATCCACGAGCCCGTCAAGCGTCCCACGCGCATCCTGGTGCGCTGGATGGAGCCCGATTTCACGGAGCGCGAGGAATGGGTGGAAGGTTATCTGGCCCGCGTATTGCAGCACGAGATTGACCACCTCGAAGGCAAGGTGTTCACCGACCGCATCACGCCCCTTCGCAAACAAATGATTCGCAGCAAGATGAACGCCCTCGTCAAGGGTAAGTTCCGCTGCGGCTACAAGACCAAATAAACGTCCCTATTCCCCCACCCCATGCGCACATTCCTAGGCCGATTCCTCGTATTCCTCCTTGCTTTCACCACGCTGGTGACAGGCGGACGGGTGTGTGCGCAGGTCAATGCGGACCACGTCATCATCATGGGGCGCAATGCCTTGGCGGGTGACGACTATGTGCGAGCCATCCAGCTGTTTAGCACCGTGATTGACGGCAAGCCCTACCTCGCCACACCCTATTATTATAGGGCCTACGCGAAGTTTTCGCTCGAAGATTACAGCGGGGCCGAAGAAGATTGCAGCCGTTCGATAGCGCGCAGTCCCTTCCAGACGGATGTTTATTTGCTGCGCGGCCTCTGTAGGATTCACAATGACGACCTCCGTGGCGCCATTGCCGACTACGACCAGGCCATCAAGGACCAGCCGAAGAACCAAGCTGCGCTCTACAACCGCACACTCTGCTATATCCAACTCAAGGAGTGGGACACGGCCGTGGCACACCTCGACCACCTGCGCGAGTTGTGGCCCACGTGGGAGAAGCCCTACGAGATACTAGCACAGGTGTCCCTGGAACGAGGCGACACCACGGGAGCCATAGCCTGGGCGGATTCCCTGCTGTGTGTGGCACCGCAATCGCGCGCAGCTTGGAACCTGAAGGGACGCTACGCTTTGAAACTCGAAGAGTTTGAGTTGGCCGATTCCTGTCTGTCGAAATACATTGCTCAAGTGCCTACGGACTACGAAGCCCTGCTGGCACGCGCCAGTGCACGTACGGCCATCTTCCGCCTCGGGGGCGCGCTGACCGATTACGACGCCGTCATTACTCTTGTGCCCAATCACTTTGTGGCCCACTACAATCGCGGATTGCTACGTGCGCAGTTGGGAGACAACAATCGGGCCATCGACGACTTTAATTTCGTCCTGCAAGCGGAGCCCGACAATACGCTGGCCCGCTATAACCGCGCGCTTCTTCTCGAAGCCACGGGCGATTATCGGAAAGCCATCAGCGACTACACTGCACTCTTGGCCGAATATCCCAATTTCCTGTACGGTTATCAGACGCGAGCCCGTCTGCGCCGCCTCGTGGGCGACACGAAGGGGGCTAAAGAAGACGAATCACGACTAGCGCGTGCCAATCTGGACCTATTCTATAAACCAGGAGAAGCCAAGCGGAAATATCGTCGCCTACGTCAGCGCAATGACCATAGCCTGGACGTGTACGACAAACCCATTGAGGAAAACCCCGACACCATTGGTCGCTACGTGAACGAATTGCTAGGGAAGGTGCAAAACCAGACCGCCCACCGCCATCTCCTTCCTGCCATGCGCCTGCGCAAGCAGTCAACCATTTCGCCTGACGATCGCCTCACGCTTCTCTTCCTGCCAGAATTGGAACGATTCAACACACGCCACGCCCTGCCCACAAAACTGGTGCTGACCACAGGCTGGAAAAACGCGGCCACCGCACAAACCGCGGATTCCCCCCAAACGGAACAGTCCATAGCCACAGAGGGTCACGCAGCGGTGGCAGAAGAACTCCAACTTGACCCACAGGCCACCCGCATCTGGGAAACAGTGGAGCAAAGCCAAAGCCGAGCGTATGCCGAAACCTTTGATTTGGCAGCTTGTGCTTTAGCCGAACTTGCCGACAGCACGCAGGCGACCCAGGATTACGCCCTGCTGCTTACCCTCCAACTGACTGCAAGCAGTATGGACGAAGCACAAAATGGTGCGGCTCAGCCCGAGCATCTGCACGCTGCACTCGCTGCTGCCGACAAAGCCTTGCAGCGGCAACCACAGGCAACGACCATCATGTACAACCGCGCCTGCATCCTCCACGCCCTAGAACAGATGGACCAGGCCATTGACCAGTTGCTGGCCATCCTAGAACTGGAGCACAACCACGCCGAAGCACATTATAATATAGGTGTGCTCTA
>CAMBWV010000277.1 GCA_945871755.1 uncultured Bacteroidales bacterium | reverse complement strand
AGCCGCAGGCTTCCGTTGAAACTAGGGAGCGAAGCGACCGCTGAAACTGGGAGCGAAGCGACCAACAAAGCCCCTAGGGCTTTTTCCGCGGCGTGCGGAAGATAAACAGTTCGCCAAGGCGGTCGGTCTTTCTGCGGAGCACGAGGCCCGCACCTGTTTTCATGAGTTGGCCTTCGAAGGGGTCTTGCGTGCCGCGGTCGTAGAAGGCGTGGACATAGCGCGTGGCACTCTTGTCGAGGCGGTATTCCACGGTCACGTTGTCGATGAACGATTCGGCAGAGTTGGTCGCGTCGGCGCCTGTGCTCACCTTGCCACCAATGATAACGCTGATGCGATTGTTGTAGAAGCGTTTGGCAAATTGGAAGGAGTAGTCCGTCGTTGTGGTGCCCGTACTGCTCGTGCCGTTCTCCATGCCGATACTTAGGTCGATACTCTTGAGCGCATTGCCCGCAATGTTTTGAATCTCGCTTTGGAGGAAGGCCGTGAGGGCGTTGCTCGCCTTGAATCCGTTGCCGCCCGACGTCAGGCTTTCGTCGTCGAGGAACATACCCGTGGCCAGCATCGCCACAGCCGACTTGCCGCGCTGGTCGATGGTCATGCTCGTCAGTTTGTTTTGCATCGCCAAGTCTTCGGGTGCTTCGATGGTAAACTCCAGCCCCATCTTCTCGAGCGAACCCGAGATGTCAACGCCCACGTCGAAGGCCACGGAGCGCGGCTGGTCGTTCTCGGTGACGGTGGCCTTGACGCGCTCGGTCGCAGCGAGGTTGAGGGTCGGGTTGAGAACGTCGCCCGTAAATTCCACGTAACTGCCTTGTGCGATTTTGAAGGTCTTGAGCGGAATGATGGGCAACGAATATTTCATTTCGCCTTGCTCCATCGTAAAGCGGCCCGTCAGTCGCAGGTCGCCCTGCTCAGTCATGCGCATGGTGAGGTTGCCGCCGCCCTCCAGGTCGAGGTAGTTGCTGCCGTCCTCGCTCAGGTTGCAATGGAAGTGGGCAGCATCGCTGACGGATATGCCCAGCGTCAGGTCGATGGTGCTCGGCATGACGAGGTCGTCCTCCTGCGGAATGGTGTCCGTGAAGTCCACAAACTGTACGAGGTCGCTCAGGCGGTCTTCGACGGTCAGGGGCGAATCCTTGAGGATGTACGTCATGTTCGTGCGATCCAGCACATTGAGGTTGCCGCGTACAATCATCTGGTTGAGGTTGCCGCGCACCTGCCCCTTGAAGTCAGCATACACCTTGCCATAGACGAGCGACTGCGTGGAGCGCTTGGCATTGATGAGCTCAAAGTTGCGCGCGCTCATGTTGAAGTTCATGCTGATATTGCTCAGGTCGGCCATGTCGAGCGCACCATTGATAAGCAGCGGATTCCCACTCTGGCTAGACGTGAGGCGGAAGTCCTCGAACTGCATCTTGCCCGCGTCAATCTGCACGGGCCGTGGGTCGAAGTTGAAGTTGAAGCCATAGACGGGCGAGAAGATGTGGGCGCTGTCGAAACTCAGTTCGCCACCCAGTTCGGGCTTTGCCACAGGTCCCTTCACCGTCAGGCTTCCCAGTGCCCGTCCGCCCATCGCCATATCGGTGCCCGCGAGGAAACCATTGAGCATCTTCAAGGGGAAGTCCAGCAACTGCGCACTGCCGTCGAAATATCCCTCGTCGCGGTCGTAGTAGATGCCGCCCACGGACATGACTTCCGTTTCGTCCGACGAGACGAAGGCATCGAAGTGGTGCTCGCCGCCCTCCTTGGGCAGGTAGATGGCTTCCAGGCCGATATTGCCCAGTTCAGCCCCTTCGTAGGTCAGTCGTTTTGCTTCGAGCGAGGCCATAGCCTTGAGCGATTCGTGGTCGTCAACAAGGTGGACATCGCCGCCCAGCATTCCGCTCAACTGCGGCAGGTAGGGCAGCACGTTGCTCAGTTCGCCCAGGTTGACGTTGTGCATACTCAGGGTGATATCGTTGGCCGTAGAGTCGGGCTGACTGTAGAGGGAGAGGGAGGTGCCGTCGTCCGCCACGAGGTCGATGTCCGCGCTGATGGTGCGGTCGCGACCGAGGTAAAGGTAGTTGTCGCCGTTGATGCGGAAGGAGCGGTACGCCAAGATGGGGTGCTCGGGATAGAGTTGGAAGCCGAGGCCGTTGGGGCGCAGTTCGGCCTTCACGCCTACGTCCACACCCGTGTCGCCGTCGTTGTCGAGGAATTTGAAACCGACGCCCGCGTCCTCGTGCGTGAGGTAGGCGTTGAGCAGGGCTTCAAACTTCGTCGGGTTGCGCTTCGTGTAGTTCTTGACGCGGCCGTCCATGACGAGGCCCGTCGTGTCCTGGCGCACAACCACGTCGATGGTGTCGAGCAGCAGGCTCTGGTTGCGCAGGGCACCGATGCACATGACTCCGTTGAGGCCCACCGTCGGGTCAGTGGCGATGTCGGCGCGCAGTGTGCCGAAGGTATAGCCCATGTATTTCATGAGATTGCTCACGGGGTTGCCCTTGCCCACGTTCATCTCCAGTTGCATCACGGGCAGGTGGGCCTTCAACTCCTCGGCATCAATGCGCTTTTCTCCGAGTTGTTTGGTCAGCTGATTGCTCAGTTGGGCGGCCGCCGTGCTGAGTCGGTCGAGGTTGCCCTGAGCCGCCATGTCGATATAGAGGTCGCCCGCCGAAGCCAGCAGCATGGTCGTATCGCGATTGGTGGCAAAGTCCAGCAGGATGTCCTTGGCGGGAATACCGCGGTCCTTCGTCAGGAAGAAGATGTGCTCCAAGCCCGCCCGCACGCCATAGTCCGTCAGGGCCTTGTCTGTATAGGCATCCACGTGGAGGTCGGCCCCCAGCAGGAGCGTGTCCTTCAGTCCACCGAGGCGCTGGAGGTCAATCTGTTCGAAACTGCCGTCCATCTGGAGGCGAATCTGCGGGCCGAGCGATGCCGTGAGCGTTGTCTTGCCTCTCACGATGTCGTTGGC
>CAMBWV010000276.1 GCA_945871755.1 uncultured Bacteroidales bacterium | reverse complement strand
TATTCGTCACACAAAACCTATGCAACATTCCGCACAACTTCTGAACTTGGCAGCAGACAACATCCGTGTGCTGTCCGTAGCAATGGTAGAAAAAGCAAAATCAGGACACCCTGGAGGAGCTATGGGAGGAGCCGACTTTATCAATGTGCTCTATTCCGAGTTCCTTACCTACGATCCTGACCAGCCCACATGGGAGACGCGCGACCGCTTCTTCCTCGACCCAGGCCATATGTCGCCCATGCTCTATTCGCAACTGGCACTGACTGGACGCTATACGCTCGAGGAGTTGCAGCAGTTCCGTCAATGGGGATCGCCCACACCTGGACACCCTGAAGTAAACTTTGCTCGCGGCATTGAAAATACTAGCGGCCCGCTCGGACAGGGACATACCTACGCAGTAGGTGCGGCTATCGCTGCTAAAGCGCTGTATGCAAGAACTGGTAACCCGGGTTTCCTGCGCGAAAAGATTTACGCCTACATCAGCGACGGCGGTGTGCAGGAAGAAATCTCACAGGGTGCTGGACGTATGGCTGGCCACCTGGGATTGGACAACCTGATTATGTTCTTTGATGCCAACGAGATTCAGCTCTCCACCGAGACTGCCTCCGTCATCTCAGAAGATACGAAAAAGAAATATGAGGCTTGGAACTGGTTCGTGCTTGAAATTGATGGCAACGACCCGAGGGCCATTCGCGAAGCCCTCACCGCTGCTCAGGCAGAACAGGCTCGCCCGACCTTGATTATTGGTCATACCGTTATGGGCAAGGGCGCACGTCAGGCTGATGGCTCCAGCTACGAACGCAACTGCAAGACACACGGCGCTCCCCTCGGCGGCGACGCCTATACTAATACGGTGAAGAACCTGGGCGGCGATGTGGAGAATCCCTTCGTGATTCGTCCCGAAGTGGCCGAAATGTATGCACAGCGCAATGAAGAACTGCGCGGCATCGTGGCCGAGCTCCACAAAGAAGAGGCCGAATGGGCTGCTGCTAATCCAGAGAAGGCACAGCAGATGGGTGATTGGTTTGCCCGCCGTCTGCCCGAAATTCCTTGGGACAGCATTGAACAGAAACCCAATGGCCCGACGCGTAATGGTTCGGCCAAGTGTCTTGAAGTTCTCTCCGAGTATGTGCCCAATATGATTGTCAGCTCTGCCGACCTCTGCAACTCCGACAAAACGGACGGCTTCCTCAAGCACACCACTGAAATCACGCGCGACAACTTCGGCGGCGGTTTCCTCCAGGCTGGCGTTAGCGAGCTCACGATGGCTTGTATCTGCAATGGTATCGCCCTCCACGGCGGTCTCTACACTGCGATGGGTACATTCTTCGTATTCTCCGACTATATGAAGCCCGCCATCCGTATGGCAGCCCTGATGGAACTTCCTGTGAAGTACGTTTGGACACACGACGCTTTCCGTGTGGGCGAGGATGGACCTACCCATGAGCCCGTAGAACAGGAGGCACAGATTCGTTTGATGGAGAAGTTGAAGAACCACAGCGGCCGCGACTCCGTGCGCGTATTCCGTCCCTGCGATGTACACGCCACGACCCAGTGCTGGCGTTTGGCCATGGAGAATATGGATACTCCTACCGCACTCATCTTCAGCCGTCAGAATGTGAACGACCTGCCTGCCGGCACGAAATATTGCGGTGTAGAGAAGGGCGCTTACGAAGTGGTATCTGAGGCAAACCCCGACGTGGTACTCGTTGCTTCGGGTTCTGAAGTCAGCACCTTGGCAGAAGCAGCTGCCCTCTTGGCAGCAGATGGCGTGAAGGCCCGTGTGGTAAGCTGCCCGAGCGAAGGCCTCTTCCGCCGTCAGAGCAAAGAATATCAGGAGAGCATCTTGCCTAGTGGCGTGAAGACATTTGCCCTTACGGCTGGCCTGCCCGTTCTCTTCGAAGGTTTAGTGGGTGCCAACGGTCGCGTATATGGTCTGGATAGCTTCGGATTCTCTGCTCCTTACAAGGTGCTGGATGAAAAACTCGGCTATACGGCTCAGAATATGTATAACGAAATCAAGAAATTCCTTGCAGAATAATTCATTGGCCAGCCCAAACTTACGCGATAGATATCCTTCGCTTGCTTGGGCTGGCCAATTCAATTTCCTAAATCATTATGAAAACTATCGGACTGGCCAGCGATCATGCAGGCTTCGCGCTCAAACAGTTTGTACGCGAATACTTAGAAGCACACCATATAGAATATAAGGATTATGGAACCTACTCCGAGGAGAGTTGCGACTATCCTGACTACGCCCATGCCCTTGCCCGCGGCATGAAGAACGGCGAAGTGGAGCAAGGAATTGCCATCTGCGGAAGCGGTGAAGGTATCTCCATGACCCTCAACAAGCACCAGCACATTCGGGCAGCCTTGGTGTGGGAACCCGAAATTGCACACATGTCCCGTCTGCACAATGATGCCAACGTTTTGGTAATGCCTGGGCGCTACATTTCCACAGAAACAGCCAGCAAAATAATGGACGAATTCCTAGGAACGGCATTTGAAGGTGGCAGACATGTGCGGCGAATCGAGAAAATTCCTGTTAGTGAATAAAAAAAGTGGTGATATTCTTTTTCAAACCATCTGAAAATTATATCTTTGCATCCGTTTTTGAAAATCAACTAACACAAACACAATATGACTAAAGCAGACATCGTAGCCGATATCGCCAAGAAGACTGGTGTAGATAAAACGACCGCTCTCGTAATTGTAGAAGCCTTTATGGCCTCTGTTAAGAACTCGCTCATCAATGAGGAAAACGTTTACCTCCGTGGTTTCGGTAGCTTCATCTTGAAGAAGCGTGCACAGAAAACGGCCCGCAATATTTCCAAGAATACCACTATTATCATTCCCGAGCACAATATTCCCGCTTTCAAGCCCGCTAAATCTTTCATGCAGGAAGTTGCAGGCGAAGCACTTGCCGCTATGGAATCCTAATCGTACGGCGTGT
>CAMBWV010000275.1 GCA_945871755.1 uncultured Bacteroidales bacterium | reverse complement strand
AAGCAAGATAGAAACACTACCTTCCATTAAAACTAATTTATAGAACCTACCTTTAGTTCATCCGCAACTCTATACCAATGCCCAATGCTGACAATATTCGCATGAAACTGGACATCTGAATATCCGCCTTTCCACCCTCAACACGCGCGATATAACTTCTCTGCGTTCCTACTTTTTCGGCAAGCTGCTGCTGCGTCATCTTCAACTGCTTGCGTCTGTCACGCAATATCACACCGTAATAGTAAGCCTTTGCTTCATCTTCAAAAGCCCTACGACTCTCCGTGCCAGGGGCTCCATATTGAGCATCTAGCAATTCCCCAGCCGTATGCAATCTTGCCAATTTGGCTTCATCTAACCTTCTCATAATTGATAATCATTTAGTATTTTGACTGCTCTATCTATTTCCTTTTGGTAATCCTTTGATGACTTTTTCAAAAACGCATTCAATACCAAAATTTTGGTGGAGAGTATGATATTTGAATTGTCAACAGCAAATAATACGGTTCTATATTCGTTTGTTCCCACAGAAATACGCATTTCGTATAGGTCCGTATTTACAAGGCGTTTGATAAATTTTGTAGTTATCACTTTCTCCTTTCTGACAATGCCGAACACATAATTGAATTTGTTCTTAACCTTGTCTGTCTGGAGATGGTAAAACTCCCAGAATTCGTCTGAGAAATATAATTCTCGAATATCATCAGAATCTTTCATGCCGCAAATGTAACTAATTAGGCACAGGCTACCAAATATTTTTTCCCTTTTTGTGGCTTTACCCTTTCTTTAAAGGTAGGTTCTATAAATTAGCTTGCGATGTATTTGCGGCTATCGTGCCGTAGGTTCTTGCTTTTCGTGAGGGAGCGTAGCGGGCTACGTGACCGAATGAAAAACAAAAAGATACGGTGCGAGAGGCGTAAAGACATCCAAGTCAATTTATAAAATTAGATTCCTTTGAAACTAATTTATAGAACCTACCTAGAATTACTCCCTACACCCTTTAGAATAGCTTTATGGAAATACACTTCGCCCCCTTGCAAGGCTATACCGACGACTGCTATCGCCGCGCGCACCACCAACTATTGGGCGGCATAGACTGCTACTACACGCCGTTTGTTCGGCTGGAGCATGGCGCTGCTCGCGAGAAAGACTTGCGCGATTTGCGGCCCGATTTCAACGAGGGCGTACCCGTGGTGCCGCAGGTCATTGCCCGCGATGGGCAGGAACTATCCGTGCTCATCAGCGTGCTCCGCCCGATGGGCTACGAGCGGTTGGACATCAACATGGGTTGCCCCTTCACGCTCCAAACGCGCCACGGACGCGGCGCGGGCCTCTTGCCAAATCCCGAAGCCGTGGAAGACATCTGTCGTATCGTTCGGCAATACGAAGGCGAACTGGCCTTTTCGGTAAAGATGCGGTTGGGCCTGCACGAAGTGGACGAATGGCAGCGCGTTCTTCCCATCCTCAACGACACGCCCCTTGTTCATATCTGTCTGCACCCCCGCACGGCCGATGAGGGTTACGCGGGAACGGTCCACATGGATGAGTTTGAAGCCTTCGCTCGCCGCTGCCATCACCCGCTCCTCTACAATGGCGACCTCCGCACGCCAGCAGACATTGAGCATATCGCCGAGCAGTACCCTTTCCTAAAAGGTGTGATGATTGGCCGCGGTCTGCTGGCACGTCCCTCGCTGGCCTTCGAATACAAGAACAAGCGTCATCTGCCTGAATCAGAACATGCAACTCACCTCTGCTCTCTTCATGATAAGCTGTTCCAAGACTATGCCAAGTTCATCCCCTCAGAAGCACAGCTCCTCCAGAAGATACGCACCTTCTGGGACTATGCCGAGCCCACCATCGGTCGCAAAGCGTGGAAGAAAATTCACAAGGCAGGCACCCTGCGCAACTACCAGAAAGCTGTCAGTGCACTTCTCCTGGAATCCTCTGCAAATAACCTAGCCAACTACGATTACTAGGTACCCTATGCTGGTTGCTTGTGCTTGCGCGCCTTCCAGTGCCTCGAAAATTCTGCCTATAAGCATAAAAACTGGGGCGCGGTGGGGGGATTCCCGTTTTTATTGCTACCTTTGCATATCTCTAAAACGTTCTAATTGCTACCTTTGCATATCTCTAAAACGTTCTAACCACCTAAGCATAGGCCTTCCGCCTCTACTATGTTCCGACTTTTTCTCCTTATCTGCGGCATCTTGGCCATTGGTCTCTTGCTCCTGAGCATCCGTGTGCTGGTGGGCAAGCGCTTTGTCCATACCCACGTGGACGGAAACAAGGCACTGGAGCGCAAAGGCATCCACTGCGCACAATCGCAGGACGCCGTCATTTGCCGCCCGCGCCGTACGGCTGTGCAGGAGAAGCATCGCGACTGACGGAAAGCTATTACCAGCAGAAAACTATACCATTGAAAATATGAAGAAAACGACTCTCAGCCTTGTGGCAGCTGCCGCTATGTTGGCACTGACCACAGCCTGCAACAAATCCAAGGAAGAAACCAAGGCAACTACTGCACAGGCAACCACAACCTCTCAGCAGAGCGGCATGAAAGTGGCCTACGTGGACCTCGACACGCTGCAAAACCACTACAAGTTCTTCACCGAAACCAAGGAGGCCCTCGAAGCCAAAAGCAAGGGCTACGAAGAGAGCATCAGCCGCCTCAGCCGCGAACTGGAAAACGCTGCGGCCTCGTTCCAGCAAAACCTGCAAAACGGCAAATACACCTCTGAGGACCAGGCACGCAAGGAGCAGGAAAAGCTCGTCAACAAGCAGAACAACATCCAGCGCAAGCAAATGGAGTATGCCGAATCCCTGCAAAACGAACAGGACGCCTTCAACAAGGCCCTCCACGACAGCATCAACAACTTCATTGCTGACTACAACAAGACGCACAACTACACAATGATTCTCTCGAAGGCGGGCGACAACATCCTTTACGCCGACCCCGCAC
>CAMBWV010000274.1 GCA_945871755.1 uncultured Bacteroidales bacterium | reverse complement strand
CTCCATTCTCCTCTGCTCAACCGCAACGACGTCTATGATGCCAGCAAAATCATTCTCTGCCTCACCTTCTCGGACGAGGACCAAGATACGCTTATCATGGAAGAGATGAACGAGATTAACGAGTTCATGGAAGGCTTCCAAGAGGACATCGAAACCAAATGGGGTATGACGACCGACCGCAGCCTGGGCAAGAAAGTCAAGGTGACGATTCTCGCTTCGGGTTATGGGCTCTTCGGCAAGCCTCTCCGCCGCAACAGTGAACGCAGAGCGGAGCAGGATTTCTCAGAGAAAGGCATCCAGCGTGCCCACATGCGCGACACGATCTATGGCAAACGACGCTTCACCAAGATACGCCCCCCGCGCCCGCGCGTACATATATATAATATAGACGACCTCGAGAACGAGCGCATTATTGCCATGGTGGACAACTCGCCCACGCGGACGCGCAGCCGCGCCACCCTGAACGAGATTCAGGCCCTCGCGGCGCACGCTGAGCCAGCCCCGTCCCCGCAGACCGCCGAGACGAATAGCACGGTGATTACTTTTGATTTATAAAACAACCTAACACACAAATACGACTATGACACTTTTCGAACAAGTAAGCAAAGACATTGTCGCCGCCATGAAGGCGAAGGACAAGGTGCGCTTGGATGCGCTCCGCAATATCAAGAAATATTTCCTTGAGGCCAAGACCGCCCCGGGTGCCAACGACGAACTGAGCGATGCCGACGCCACGAAGATTTTGGCCAAACTCGCTAAGCAGGGTCGCGACACGGCTGCACTCTACGTGGAGCAAAATCGTCCCGACTTGGCCGAGGCCGAAGCCGCACAGGCTGCCGTCATTGAGGAATACCTGCCCCAGCCCCTCACGCCCGAAGAACTGGAGACGGCGCTCCGCGAAATCATCGCACAGGTGGGCGCCACTTCTCCCAAGGATATGGGCAAGGTGATGGGCGTGGCCTCCAAGCAGTTGGCTGGCAAGGCCGACGGTAAGGCCATTTCCACGAAAGTAAAGGAGCTCCTCGCCCAATGACCGTACTAGTCTTCACGCTCATCCTACTGGTGAGTGCGTACCTGGCAGGTCTGCTGGGTTCGCTGACGGGTTTGGGTGGCGGCGTTGTCGTCATCCCCGTGCTGACCTTAGGATTTGGTGTAGATTTCCATTATGCAATAGGCGCTGCTCTGGTCGCTTCGATAGCCACATCGAGCGGCTCGGGCAGTGCGTATGTGAAGGAGGGAATCACCAATATCCGACTGGGTATGTTCCTCGAGATAGCTACCACCATCGGTGCCGTGGTAGGTGCCATCATTGCGGTGTGGCTCAACAATAGCGCGATTGCTATCATCTACGGTTGCGTCCTTATCCTGACGGCCGCTATGCAGCAGCGCCGTAAGAGCGACCACGATGGCGTGGTGGGTTCCGACCTTGCCCGCCGCTTGAAACTCTTCGGCACGTGGCCGCAGCGCGATGGTTCGTTCAAGGCTTACCAACTGCGCGGTGTGGGTGGCGGTTTCTCGGTCATGCTGCTGGCTGGCGTGCTTAGCGGCATCCTCGGAATCGGTAGCGGTGTGCTCAAGGTGATTGCGATGGACGGCATTATGAAGGTGCCCTTCAAGGTGAGCACGACGACGTCCAACTTCATGATGGGCGTCACGGCTTGCGCCTCTGCGGTGGTCTATATCCAGCGTGGCAATATCGTGCCCGGCATCGCCTGTCCCGTACTGATTGGTGTGCTCTTCGGAGCCCTGACGGGCGCTCGCCTGCTCAAAAAACTCGATGTTCGTCTGCTGCGCCGGATTTTCTGCATCGCCATCCTGCTGGTAGCTTTCAATATGATTTGGCAAGGTTGGACGGGAAAATTTTAGTTCCAACGCAGCCTTCGGCTGCTAGTTTCAACGGTCGCTTCGCTCCCTAGTTTCAGCGAAGCCTTCGGCTTCTAGTTTCATCGCAGCCTTTGGCTGCTAGCTCGTTTGTCGCCTTCGTTACTAGTCTTGGTCTCCGTTGCAGGCTTTTCTCTTCCCTTTATAAACAATCCATCACACAGCCCTACGGCTCTCCATCATCTCATGAAAATACAAATCCTCATTAGTCAAACCCTTCGCATAGGCGTGAGCATTGCTTGCGTCATCGCTGCGGTGGGAGGTGTCATCTATCTGGTAAGCCATGGCGGCGACCCGATGCCCGACTACACCCACTTCTCTTACACCGATGCCCATCCCGCGGAATACACCACGCTGGGCGGAATCTTTGGCGGCCTCGGTCGAATGGATGCCCGCAGCTGGATTCAGTTGGGCGTCATTGCGCTCATCCTGACACCCATCTTGCGTGTTCTCCTTTCGCTCGTTGATTTCCTCAAGGAGCGCGACTGGCTCTATGCCGCGATTACTTCCATCGTGCTGGCGATTATTATAGGCAATTCGCTGGCTTGATGGCTGGCTTTCTCGCAACGGGCTTTCTGGAAATTCCGAGATTCCCGTGCTTTTACCGCATGAGGGCGGGCCGATAGGCCCGCCCTCATGCGTCTTACCCGCCCAACTGTCTGAGCACCTGCAGCGACTTCAACTCGGGGAAGCCTGGGCAGTGCAGTTGGTAGTATGCCCCGACCAGGTCGAGGAAGCGGGCGCGCTCGGCTGGGCTGAGCATGAATAGGTGCATCGTTTCGTAGCGCATACGCAGCAGGAGGGGGAGGCGGGCCGCCTCGTCGGGCGTGAGGAAATGCGGATGGGTGGGCTTGAGCGCGGAGAAGGTGCACGTGTCTAGGTCAAAATAGGCGTTAGGTTGAACGGTACGCACCTCGGGGAAAAGTCCCAAGAAGCGCGTCAGGCGCAAGAGGAATACCAGGTGGAAGTTGGCCACACTGCCCTGCGTCGCGTCCAACCATTCGATGGAATGGTAGATATACGCGAAGAGGCTAGGCGAAGCAGGTTCGCTGCGCAGCGCATGGTAGAGAAATTCCGCCAGATAGAG
>CAMBWV010000273.1 GCA_945871755.1 uncultured Bacteroidales bacterium | reverse complement strand
CAACGGATATACGAACTCCATAGAAATGATGCTGGAGCGTTTGAATATGGACCTCCGTTATTTGGAAAAAGGCAACCCTTGGACAGATGTCAAGATAATGTGCCGCACCATCCTGTTGGTGGTAAGAGGTGGCAAAACCTTGCGCTGATATTTCTTCGAAATGGCTTGCAAAGCCACTGCCGTTTTACGCTTATTTTTTAGAAACATTCCTCAACTTATCAACCATTAGAAATAGATATACTCCTTGAATATGAAGAAGATAATAACCCTGTTATTGTTGCTTGTGCTCATGCTGCCCAGTGTACAAGCACAGACTTCGCCCATGACTGACAGCCAGGTGATGGAATATATCATCAAGGAAAATGATAAGGGTACAGCCCGCGATGTCATTGTTCGTCGTCTCATCGAGAAAGGAGTACCTATTGAGCAGATTCGCCGTATTCGTGATAAGTATGAGAAGGAGAAGAATAATACCCAGATGGGAGCTCGCGATATTACCGGAGGCGGTAAGAATCTGAACGACCGCATGCGCAATAAAAATAACAACCAGGAAATCTCTGGAACCTACCAGCGCAAGGCCGAGCAGGTGCAACAAGACCCACGCCAACTCACAGACCGGCAAAAAATGTTGCGTGAAGAGCAGCAATTTGATATGTACAGCGATGCCTTCGGCAATATGTTGCCAGACTCGTTGGCCATGTATGACGAAATAATGGGCTCTCCTGAAAAGAAGAATGAGAAGGTCATCTTCGGTCGCAATATCTTCAATCGTAAGAACCTATCCTTTGAGCCCGAAATGAATATCGCCACACCACGCGATTATCGACTTGGACCTGGCGATGCTGTGGCTATAGATGTGTGGGGCGCATCGCAGAAAACCTATCAGGGAACCATCTCACCAGAAGGTAGCATTGACATTGAAGGTTATGGTCCTGTGCAGGTGAGCGGTATGACCGTAGAACAGGCCAACCGCCATCTCAAGGCAACCCTTGGTCAACGTTATAGCGGCTCGAATATCCGATTAACGGTGGGCGAGACACGTTCCATTACTGTGAATGTGATGGGTGAAGTCGTTATGCCAGGTACCTACAACCTTTCGGCATTTGCCACCGTATTTCACGCTCTCTATATGGCAGGCGGTGTCAACGACATCGGTACGCAATGGCACGCTTGTCACGAAGGTGGACGTTTACGACTACATCCTCGGTGGAAACCTGACAGGCAACGTACGTTTGGCATCTGGCGATGTTATCACTGTTGACCCTTACGACTGCCTGGTGAATATCACGGGAAAGGTGAAGCGCCCGATGTACTACGAAATGAAGAGCACCGAAAGCCTGAGCACCCTCATTAACTATGCAGGTGGATTCACAGGCGATGCCTTCCCCGATGCAGTACGTTTGGTGCGTAAGAGCGGTGGACGCTACTCCGTCTATAATTTGGACGAGTTTGAGCGCGCCTCCTTCCAAATGGCTGATGGCGACTCCGTCTTCGTGGACTCCGTCCTCAATCGCTACACCAATATGGTGGAAGTTAAGGGCGCAATCTTCCGTCCTGGCATGTATCAGATGGATGGCAACATTACGTCCGTTCGTCAGTTGATAGAAAAGGCAGGTGGCCCGACGGAGGATGCCTTCACCGACCGCATTATCCTCTATCGCCGCAAGGAAGACCGCTCACTCAAGGCCCTGTCCATCAATCTCAACGGGCTGATGAATCATACCGTTGCAGATATTGCGCTGAACAATGAGGATGTCATCTACATTCCCACCCTACAAGAAATCAAAGCCAAGCGCGTACTTGAGATAAAGGGCGAGGTGCTCTATCCTGGCGAGTACGACTTCATTGAGAACCTTACGTTGGAAGACTTTATCCTCCAAGCAGGCGGTCTGACGGATGCAGCTTCGATGGTTAAGGTGGACGTGTCGCGACGCATACGCAACAACCAAGCAACCAGCAGTGGCAACGAGGTATGCAAAAAGTACAGCTTCGCACTCAAGGATGGCTTTGTTGTGGAGGGCGAGCCCGCTTTCGTACTTGAGCCCTTCGATGAGGTTTACGTGCGCCGCTCGCCTGGATATACCGAGCAGGAACACGTTGAAGTGGAAGGTGAGGTAGCCTTTGCAGGAACCTATGCGCTGACAAAGAAAACATACCGACTCAGTGACTTAATGAAAGAGTGCGGTGGTTTCAATAGCGATGCGTATGTGGCAGGTGCCCGTTTGGAGCGCCGCTTGACGCCCGCCGAGAAGGTAAATCAGGAATCTTTGCTCAAAATTGCAACAAACGGCGACTCCGTAGATATCAAGAAACTGGATTTGGGAGATACGCGCTACGTGGGTATCAATCTGGACAAGGCCATTGCAAATCCCGGTAGTGAAGAGTGGGACCTTGTTCTTCGAGATGGTGACCGCCTTGTTATTCCGCAATTCAACAATACGGTCAGCATCAGTGGAGAAGTCATGTACCCCACCACTGTGACATACAAGAAAGGAGCAAAACTCAGCTATTATATCAACAAGTCGGGTGGTTTCAGTTTGACGGCCAAGGAAAAGCGTGCTTTCGTGGTCCACATGAATGGTACGGTGTCCCGTGTACGCTCGTCGAAAGATATTCAACCAGGTTGCGAGATTGTCGTTCCAGCTAAGAGCAAGCGACGTCGTATTACCGTTGGCGAAATCCTGAGTATGGGTACAATGACCGCTACTCTGGGTACGGTGATTGCAACCCTCCTCAAATAATCCCTACAAGCGCATTGAGCAATCAACCCGTAAATACACGACGAGTAGCGAAGAATACGGTCATCCTGTATTTTCGTATGCTCTTCCAGATGGCCGTATTTCTCTACACCTCTCGCGTCCTGATTCAGGTGCTGGGTGTAGAGAATTACGGCTTGTATGATGTAGTGGGTGGAATCGTAGTTGTGTTGATGTTTCTGAACAACTCGATGACCACCTGCACACAGCGCTT
>CAMBWV010000272.1 GCA_945871755.1 uncultured Bacteroidales bacterium | reverse complement strand
GCAGCATCTGGCGAAACTCATTGGCCATCAATTTCCAAGCCGTCAGGATGCGCACGCACTTGATACCGCCACTCGTGGAGCCTGCGCAGGCACCAACCAGGGAGATAAAAAGCAGGGGAATCCAAGTACAGGCGTGCCACTCCTGGAAATCCTTCGTGGTGAAGCCCGTGGTTGTGCCGAGCGAAGTCACCTGGAAAGCGGCTGTACGGAGGCTGTGCTCGATGCTAAAGCCATCGACCACGTAGAGGCAAACCGCACAATATATCGTAAAGAAGAGGATACCACCAGCGTAGAAACGTATCTCGGCATCGCGCCAAACTTCACGGAAACGATGCTTGATGACCAGCAGATAAAGAAGCGTGAAGTTGATACCGCTGGCCGCCATAAAGATGATTTCGATGTATTCAATCAGGGGCGATTGAAAATAGGCCAGACTGTCCTGGTGGGTGCTGAAACCGCCCGTTGAAATGGTGGACATGCTGTGGTTGATGGCATCAAAGGGACCCATGCCCGCCAGCATCAACGCGCCGCAACAGGCAATGGTCATCACGACGTAGAGTCCCCAAATCCAGCGCGCCGTGGTACTTATGCGGGGATGCACCTTGCCCGTCTTGAGTCCCGTGGCCTCGGCGGAGAAGAGTTTCAAGTCGCCCACGCCCATCTGGGGCAGCACGGCGATGGTGAAGAAGACGATGCCCATGCCCCCAAACCAGTGGGAGAGCGACCGCCAAAAGAGGATGCTGTGCGGGAGGTGGTCGATGTCGGTATAGATGGACGCGCCCGTGGTGCTAAATCCCGACATACTCTCGAAGAAGGCACAAGAGAGGCGCGTCAGGTCTGTGCCGAGAAGAAACGGAAGGGTGCCGATCATCGAAAAGACCACCCACGAGGCGGACACAATGAAGTAGCCGTCGCGCCGGCTCATTTTGTTTTCAGCGTGTCGGCCAAAGTATTTAAGCAGCAAGGCCAGCACGAGCGTCACTGCCGCGGGAATGCCAAAGGCTGTCCACTCCCGCTCGCCGTAGAACAGGCCCGTGGCCAGACAGACGAGCAGCAGGAGTACGAGCAGCATAAGCAGCGTACCGAGCACCTTGGATATAATCTTGAAATTGAGCATGGGAATTTCTCAGTGCCTTCTCCGGGGAATCGGGAAGCGGACGACTCTGCACAAGGGCAGCCGCAGGGTTATCAGGATGGCCTAAGCAGGTTACTAGAACGGAGAAGGCGGACGATTTTCCTTAGTTAAAATATTTCTCGAGGTGCTTCACCTCGTTCTCGAGGCAGAAGGCCACCACCGTATCGCCGGGTTGGATTTGCGTACGACCGTTGATGAGCAAGCCCTTGCCGTCGCGCACCAGTCCGCCGAGGGTAACCGTGGAGGGCAGATGGAGTTCCATGACAGGTTTGGAGGCAATGCGCGCACCAGGGTTTACCTGAAACTCCGCCACATCGGCATTAGCCACAAGCAGGTTCTTCATCGTGGTGATGTCTGCCTTGAGCATCATTTGGTAGATATGGCTGGCGGCGAAGGTTTTCTTATTGATGATAAAACCGATGTCGAGGTTTTCTGCCACCTTGATATAGTCGCTGTTCTCCACCATAGCCACGGTTTTCTTGATGCCGAGGCGGCGGGCGGAGAGGCAAGCCAGGATGTTCTGCTCCGAACTTCCCGTGAGGGCGGCGAAGGCTTCGGCCTTGTGGATGCCTTCGTCCATAAGCAGGTTGGGATCTGTGCCGTCGCCATTGATGACAAGGACGTTACTCTGACCCGCCAGGAGTTCGTTGAGACGCTCGCAGCGCTTCGGGTCGGGCTCGAAGACTTTGGCGTGCATATAGTCTGGCATATTCCAAAGGGCATGGACGGCCGTACTACTGCCACCCATAAAGAAAACGGTCTTGACGTCGGGGTATTTGTCCTTGCCCGTAATCTCGCGGATATAGTTGACATACTCGGGCGTGGTCATGAAGAAGGCGATGTCGCCCAGTTGGAGGCTATCGTTACCGTGCGGGATGAGGGTCTCGTCCTCGCGCTTGACGGCCACAACGTGACAGGGCGTGGCAGGGTCGAAGAGGTCGCGCAGGGGCTTGTCGAGGATTTGCGAGGTCTCGCGCAGCTTCACGCCAACCATAATCAGTTCGCCGTCGTGGATATCTATCCATTGGCGCACCCACGAGCGCTTGATATTGCTGATTATCTCGCGGCCGGCCAGCATTTCGGGATAGATGATAGAGTCGATGCCTACGGAGCGGAAGAAACTTTTGTTTTCCTCAAGCGTATATTCGTAGTTGTCCACACGGGCCACGGTCTTGCGGGCTCCGAGTTTGGAGGCCAACATACAGCAGGTCATATTGTGGGCCTCGTCGGGCGTGACACCGATAAAGAGGTCGGCCTTGCCCACCTCGGCATCCTTGAGCCCTTGGATGGACATGGGTGAATCGCAGATAGTCAGCAAGTCGAAATTGCTGCTGAGGTCGCCCATTCTATCGCGGTCTTCGTCCATGACGGTTATATCATGGCGTTCGCGCGACAGGAGTTGTGCCAGGTGGGTGCCCACTGCGCCTGCACCTGCTATGATGATTTTCATTGTTGTAGGATTTCTAGGGATGGCTCGGCTCGGGCCGTTGACGGGAGAGGCCGAGCGTTGTGTTTGGCGGCTTTTGCCGTGGGGAGGATACCTATATATTAAGGCGTCCTTCCTATATATAATAAGGCGTCATATATATAATAAGGAGTGGTTGGGACAGGGGTCCGCGGCTTGCCCTTATGCCAGCATCTGTGCAATGGCCTCTTCCACGCCTTGACGGTCCATGCCGAGCAGATGGTAGAGTTCTTCGGGCTTGCCGTGCTCCACAAATTCGTCGGGCACACCTATGCGCTTCAATCGGGGCACATGACCCTTCTCACTGAAGTATTCGAGGATGGCACTGCCCATGCCGCCTGCCACCACGCCGTCTTCGAGGGTGATAATG
>CAMBWV010000271.1 GCA_945871755.1 uncultured Bacteroidales bacterium | reverse complement strand
AACGAACTCCATACTCACACCTTGCAAGCAAGGTGCGGTACTTTCACGTTACTCCCTGCCCTTACAATGAGAACAAACACCTTACTCGCACCTTGCAAGCAAGGTGCGGTACATTTCTTTCCAGCGCAATTTGCAATTAAAAATCCATTATGAGTAGTTACTCTGCAAGTTAATAGATATTTATTTTTAAAACCCCATTTTTTAGAAATGGGGAGCGAAGTTATGGTAATGGGTGCCTGCCTATTCCCCTTATTTCGCTTCCCCTTCAATCTTCAAGATAGCCCCCGTAGTGGGCGAGAGGAAGACGCGGGTGGTGAAGCGCTTGTTGAAGAGTTCGCCGCCTAGGTGTTCTACATAACCCAGCTGGGCAAGTGTTGTGGTGAGAGAGGAAAGGACGTTGCCTTGGCGGTCGTGGAGAATGAGTTGGGCACGGCCGGGGACGATATAGCGAAGGTCATCCTGTGGCTCTTTCGCTTTCTTGGGATTAGCAGGCGTCTCCTGCGCAGGGAGGTTTTGGAGCGACTTGATGGTGATATAGTACGGTTCGCCCGCCAGGTCGTCCTTGTCCACCAAGCCGTTGTATTGCGAGAAGCGGAAGAGGAGGGAGGCGTCCATAGCCCCCTTAGGCGTGAAGTCGAGGGCCAGGGTGCGAACATCCTTTGTGGTTGTGCCCGTGAAAAGCGAGAGGAAGGCTTGCTCCTGTTCGTCCAAACTCTTGAGCATCAGCTTGAGTTGCTCACCGTCCTTCGGCATGAAGTCCGCCTGTCCCTTGGCTAGCAGACCGCGGTTCTCGCGGATGTCGAAAATCTCGGCAGCTGCGAGTTCCGCCATCTTGAGCGTGCTGCCCGCTGCGAGGATTTCCTGCGTTTTATACTCCGCTGCGTTGGCGGCAGGGGCAGATACGATGCGCGGATTCGTAGGTTGGGTGAGATGGGTCGTGTCTGTGCGCTCCGCATTGACGGAGAGGAGGCGGCCATCGTCGGTCAGGCCCACGAGCGGGGTAGCCGATTTCGGATTGAGGCGGATGGTGTAGGCCTGGTTCGGGTCGGGTTGTCCGTAGGTCTCGATGCGAGCGCTGGTAATCGTCCATTGGTCCGTCGGTTGGGTGGGCACATCTTTCAGTCGCAGATAGCGTTCTGCGTAGCGGGCATATTCACCAGGCTGTGTGCGGGTGTGCTCCACTTCGAGCACGATGCGCACAGACGTTTTGGGCAAGAAATACGTGATACCTTCGGGCGTGATTCCGGGGCGATAGGGTGCAACATTAGTTTGGGCGCTTAGTGGGAGCAGGCTGAGGCTACTCAAGGCGAGTGCAAGGAATTTTGAATACTTCATGTGATTTTATTCTCTGGAAATACAATGAATAAAGGTGTGCGTGGCCTTATGGCTGCAACGCTTGGAAGGCGCGGGGCAGATAGTTGACGATGTCGGACGCTGTCAGACTGATTTCGCCCAACTCCTGTGCTGCCATATCGCCAGCCAGTCCGTGAACGTACACACCGAGGAGGCAGGCGTGTTGCGGCACATACCCTTGTGCCAGCAGCGCAAGGATGATGCCCGTCAGCACATCGCCACTGCCAGCCGTGGCCATGCCGCTGTTGCCCGTGGGGTTGAAGAAGATGCGGCCCTCGGGCGTACAGATGGCGGTGTAGTGTCCCTTCAGGATGACGTAGCACTTGTAGCGGGCGGCAATCTCCATCGACTCAAGGAGTGTCGAGTACGAGTCGGTGCTGCGGATACCGATGCGGCGCATCTCCACGGGGTGTGGCGTGAGGATGCAACCTGCGGGCATTTGCTGCATCCAACCCTTGTGCTCGGCGAGGATGTTCAGGCCGTCGGCATCAACGACCAGCGGCACGCGGGTATGGCGCACTTGTTCGATGAAGGCCACAGCCGTTGTCTGTTCCGTACCGATGCCTGGGCCGATGGCCACTGCCTGAAATGGCTCAGAGGAGATGGATTGTGTGATGTGCTCATCGCCCGCACTGTTGGTCAGAATTGCTTCCGGCACTGACAGTTGGAGAATGTCGTTGTTGCGCTGCGGCGTGTGCACCGTCACCTTGCCAATGCCGCTGCGCAGGCAAGCGCGTGCGGCCAATACGGCGGCACCAGCCATGCCGTAGCGACCTGCCACGAGGAGACCGTGACCGAACGTTCCCTTATGGGCAAAGGCATCGCGGGGGCGTATGAGGCGGCTGATGTCCTCTTTCTCCACAATCTGATAGGGTGTGTCAATGCGCGCCATGCCTTCCTCGGAGAGGCCAATCGGCAGAATCTTGAGTTCGCCCACAAAGGTTTGCAGGTCGGGCAGGATAAGCGCGAGTTTGGGCAATTGGAAGGTCAGCGTGAGGTCGGCCTGAATGATGTGTGCACGTACGTTGTAGGTATTGTCCTCGCACATGAGGCCAGAGGGTACGTCAATGGAAACGACCACAGCGTCCGACGCATTGATGAACTTCACGAGCGAGGCGAAGCCGCCTGTCAGCGGTTTGTTGACACCTGTGCCGAAAAGCCCGTCGATAACCAAGGTGTTTTCGGTGAGTGTGGGCGGTTCAAACTGCGAATTGACCTCGTAAAATTCCACCGTTTTGGCTTCTTCTTGCAGGCGTTCGCGGTTGCGGCGGCAGTCTTCACTCAGGTGGCCGTCGATATTAAATAGGTAGCACGTCACGTGGTAACCACTGTGAGCCATACGCCGCGCCACAACCAGCGCGTCGCCGCCGTTGTTGCCTGGTCCTGCAAAAACCACAACGGGCATAGTGGCGGCATAGCGGCTCAGTAATTCGTCGGCCACGGCCATAGCTGCGCGCTCCATCAGGTCAATGGAGGCGATGTTCTCGGCCTGGATGGTATATTGGTCGAGTTCGCTCATTTGTCGAGCGGTGGGTATCTTCATCTTTTTGGGATTTTTGGAATAGGGGATGGTTGGTATATAGGTAGGTTCTATAAATTAGTTTCATTGGAATCTTATTTTATAAATTGAC
>CAMBWV010000270.1 GCA_945871755.1 uncultured Bacteroidales bacterium | reverse complement strand
AAGGCGGTGCGGATGCCCCAGGGGTCGCGCAGGGCAAAGGATTCGCCGCTGCCCGTCACGCCACACATGACGTAGCCGCCATCCCAAAGCGTGCTGCTCGTGCGCAATACGTTGGCAATGTCCATGCGGGCCTCGATGGCGTGGGTGAGGTCGAGGCCCGTACGTCCCTCGGCCATGCAGATATTGAAGACGCGCTCCACCTCGCGGTCCAGGCGGTGGCCCACCTGTTCGAGGAGGATATGCGTGTCGGCATATTTGCGCGGATGCTGTCCGTTGGCCACGATGCGGCGAAAGATTTCGTCCACATTCGTCAGGTTGAAGTTGCCGCAGAGGGCCAGGTTCTTGGCGCGCCAGTTGTTGCGGCGCAGAAAGGGGTGGATATAGTCCAGCCCGCTCTTGCCCGTGGTGGAATAGCGCAGGTGGCCCATGTAGAGTTCGCCGATGAAGGGCGGGAGGGTTTCGGTGCGGCCCGCGGAGGGTTCCTGCTTGCGGGCTTGCTGCTCATAGACCTTATTGAAAATTTCGGTGATGGCCGAGGTGCCAGCGGCGCGTTCGCGAAACATATATTCGTCGCCGGGCTCGGCACTGAGTCGCACGCAGGCAATGCCCGCGCCCTCCTGTCCGCGGTTGTGCTGCTTCTCCATGAGGAGATAGAGTTTGTTGAGGGCATACTGCGTGGTGCCGTATTTCTCCTGATAGTAGTTGAGCGGCTGGCGCAGGCGTATCATGGCCACGCCGCATTCGTGTTTGAGAGGTTCCACTGTGTGTATCGTTGAAGGGGAGGGTTCTAACTGTTAGTATTGAACTTTAGATTTCAAGAAGTTCGCGATATTTGGGCAGCGTCCAGAGTCGGTCGTCCACAATCAGTTCGAGTTTGTCGATGTGACGGCGGATGGGGTCGAAGAGGCTCTCCACGGTGTCGTGGTAGGCGATGGCCTTCTCGCGCTCGCTCTCAATCTGGTTGGCCACCTTGCGCGCGCCTACCAACTGGTACGATAGTTCGGAAATCTCTGTGGTGTGGCCTGCTATCTCGCGGATAATGCGCAACTGGTCGGCACAGAGTTGCTCAGCCTCTTCGCGGCCCAGCACCTTGGTCATACTGCGCACGCCTTCAGCCAGGCGGTGCTGGTATTCGGTGGCAATGGGGATGATATGATTGACGGCCAGGTCGCCCAGCACGCGCGCCTCAATCTGAATCTTCTTCGTATAGGTGTCCCATTTCACCTCGTTGCGCGCCTGGAGTTCGGGCAGGGTCATCACGCCCACTTCCTCAAACATCGCCACGCTCTCTTTCTTCAGATAGGCATCGAAGATGAGCGGACAACTGGTCTCGCAGTCCAGTCCGCGGCGCAGGGCTTCGGCCTTCCACTCTTCGCTGTAGCCATTTCCCTCAAAGCGGATGGGCTTGCACTCGCGGATATAGCCGCGCAGCACACTGAGGATGGCCTGCTGCAACTCGTGGCCCTCGCCCAGGAGTTTGTCAACGTCGGCCTGGAAGTGGCGAAGTTGCTGTGCCATAGCCGTATTGAGCACAATCATGGCCGTGGCCGTATTGGCCTCGCTGCCCACGGCGCGAAACTCAAAGCGGTTGCCCGTGAAGGCGAAGGGCGACGTGCGGTTGCGGTCGGTATTGTCAATCTGGATTTCGGGAATCTGGGGGAGCGACAGGCTCAACCCCTGCTTCGTAGTACTATTTATAAGGCTATCGTCCGTACTATTTTCGATAGCATCGAGCATACTGGAGAGTTCCTGGCCCAAGAAACTGGAGATGATGGCGGGCGGTGCTTCGTTGGCGCCGAGGCGGTGGGCATTGGTGGCGCTCATGATGGAAGCCTTGAGCAGACCGTTGTGGTGGTACACCGCCATCAGGGTGTTGACCACAAAGGTGAGGTAGCGCAGTTGGTCGTTGGGCGTCTTGCCGGGCGAGAAGAGCAGGGTGCCCTCGTTGGTGCCGAGCGACCAGTTGCAGTGCTTGCCGCTGCCGTTGATTCCCTTGAAGGGCTTCTCGTGGAGCAGGACGCGGAACCCATGTTCGGCGGCCACCTCGCGCATGAGCGACATGAGAATCATGTTGTGGTCAACGGCCAGGTTGCACTCCTCGTAGATGGGGGCCAATTCAAACTGTGCGGGGGCTACTTCGTTGTGACGTGTTTTGACGGGGATGCCGAGTTGTACGGCGCGGACCTCCAGGTCCTTCATAAACTCCATGACGCGACGGGGGATGCTGCCGAAATAATGGTCCTCAAGCTGTTGGTTGCGTGCGGCCTCGTGGCCCATCAGCGTTCTGCCGGTCAGTAATAAGTCGGGGCGGGCACCGGCTACGTCCGCATCGACGAGGAAATATTCTTGTTCAATACCCAAGTAGGCACAGACGCTTCTGACCTCGGGGTTAAAGTAGTGGCAAACGGCGGTGGCGGCTTTATCTACCGCACGCAGGGCGCGGAGCAGCGGGGCCTTGTAGTCAAGCGATTCGCCAGTATAGGAGATGAAGATGGTGGGGATGCACAGGGTGTCGTCGATGATAAATACGGGCGACGAAGCGTCCCATGCCGTATATCCGCGGGCTTCGAAGGTGTTGCGGATGCCACCGTTGGGGAAACTGGAGGCGTCGGGTTCCTGCTGGATGAGCACCTTGCCGGAAAATTCCTCCATCACGCCGCCTTTGCGGTCGTACTCCAGAAAACTCTCGTGCTTCTCGGCGGTGCCTCCCGTGAGGGGTTGAAACCAGTGGGTGTAGTGCGTCACACCCATCTCCGTTGCCCATCGTCGCATTCCCTCAGCCACGCTGTCGGCGATACTTCTGTCGAGGGGCGACCCTTCCTGAATGACCGCGACAAGTGCATCGTACGTTTCCCGTGTCAGGTAGCGAAACATCTTCTCGCGGTCGAAGACATGCTTGGCATACAAGCGGTCCATTCTCTCTTCGGGCGCTGTGGCAGAGATTGGCCTTTTGGCGTGCGCCCTCTCTACTGCGCGAAATCTAGT
>CAMBWV010000269.1 GCA_945871755.1 uncultured Bacteroidales bacterium | reverse complement strand
CACATTTTTGTTTTTCCCTGCATTATTTTCGTTGCCCCACAGCTGTGGTGCAATTGCCCCACAGCTGTGGGGCAACGGAAATCTCCCGAGAAAAACAAAAGAAAGCACAAATAAAGCCACCAGAAGGGCAACCCACTACCACATTAGTAAGATTAGAAAGATTCGTGTTCCCAAAAAACATCGGCATCCGTATAATCCGAAAAATCCGTGTTCACCAGAAAACGCATAGTTCAGCGGCCCCCAGGTATTTCTTACCACGAACCAAACGAATTACTCGAAAACACCAGAGTGGTCATCCCTCATCTACATTAGTAAAATTAGTAAGATGCGTTTCCCCCAAAAAACATCTGCATCCGTATAATCCGAAAAATCCGCGATCAAAGAAAACACCAAGAAAGCTGTCGCGTGAATTTTAGGCGTAAAAAGTATTTACTTTTTTTTGTAGATTTGCACCTATAAATCCTTTGCTCTATCATGAAGGAATCAATCACCATACGAAATTTCGGCCCCATAAAAGAGGTGTGCATTGAAGATTTGCGCCCACTGACCATTTTAATAGGTGAATCAGGAAGTGGCAAGAGTACCATCCTGAAAGTGGTGGCCCTCTTTCGCTACATTTACAAGATGCTGAATATTCGATTCTATCTGAAATCTTCGCAGATAGACCGCTCTCCCTTTCGCATCAGGCTCAATGATTACTTCAAAACTAACGCCCTTGATCAATACGTAAGGTCAGATTCTGAAATCATCTACACCGTAAAATTTGAGAATACAAGCTACACCCTTTCGTTTCAGAAAGGTAAATTGCACATGCCCAAAAGCATGAATAGCGAGGACTTGGTGTATATCAAGGGTAGTTTTGTATCTGAAAACAGAAATATTATTCCCACATGGTCTGCCAAGGTCGCCTCTAATCGGGGAGCCACCTTAGGTTTTTATTTTCACGAGACCTACAAGGACTTCGAAGAAGCCACGGACCACATTGACCATTTAAACTTGGAATTTCTTAACATGAAGTTCTTGGTACGAAAAGTGGGTGGTAAGAAAAAGTACACCATAACAGACAACGAGCAATCCTATACCCCCATAGATTTAAGGGCAGCCTCCTCAGGTATGCAGACCTCCACCCCCTTAGTGATGATCACAAATTATTTTGCGCGTCACTTTGACTTTAAATCTGCCCTCCGCCGCTCCGTTTTGAGTTACTTATATGATACGGACCGACTCTCAAAATTCCAACCCAAGGTGGAATTAACCGAGCTACCAAAGAACATATTTATCCATGTGGAGGAACCAGAACTCAGTTTGTATCCCTATGCACAGATGCAATTGTTTGATCGGTTGGTGCGTGATATGTCCTTGGCAAAGACCAATGGTATTCGGATGGACATCATGATGGCGACCCATAGTCCCTACATAGTCAACTATGCCAACTTGTTGCTGCGGCGAGGGCAGATGTTCCAACCAGCAGCATCCACAGAAGACAATCCAGTACGGTTGGGCAAGGAAGAAATTTCTGTGTTTCGGGTCGTTGATGGTACATTACAACCATTGATGGGAAAGAACGAGGATAATATTTCTATCATTGACACTTATCCGCTGTCTGAGCCGATGCAAAAGATTTTTGAAGAGTATGTCGCATATACCACACCTACAGGAAATGACACACTTCAGTAAACTGCTGCAAACGGCCTATGCTCCAGCATACGGAACCAAATGGAGAGAACAGTACACTATGCGGGTTGAAGAAGTTGAATCGGAAACCTTTGAACTGCGTGACCAAGAACCAACCATGCTCCAATCTCCTGGCAAAGGAGTGGCTTGTTTTCAGAATTTGCAAAAGGATAAAGTGGAAGTCATAGACTTTGAGCACTTTGTCAATCTGTTTACGCAAGGCTTGGAGGCTGGAAGAGGGAAAAAATGTGATTTCATATTAGCCCCCCTTCAGCACCAAGAATATATTATCCTCAACGAGGTGAGCCATCTTAGGGAAAAAAGTCTGAGTCAATTTAGAGAAAGCGATCTCTATCAAGGGAAATATGAGAAATCTTTTGCCCAACTAAAATCAAGCATAGAGAAACTATACCATTCGAAAGAGATTGCGAAGCGATTGGAGAATACCAAAAGGAAAGTGGCACTGTTTTCAGTTCGCTTGAAGGACTGTCCAGAGAGTATGCGTAAGAAAGATTCCTCATTACAAAGTCTCGCCACATTCCTCCTACCAGCGACCGAGCAAAAGACCCTCATTGTGAACCAAGGACTACCTCACGGCTTTGTGTACGAGCGAAGATTCTATCCAAACGCTCTTTCCCTGAATGGCTAGGCCAGCCAAAAAAAGATTAACAAGATTCGTGTTCCAAAATTCCTCACCATCCGAATAATCCGCAAAATCCGTGTTCGAAAATCAAAATCATAGGTTGTGTGGATAAAGTTGATGAGCAAATCCGAATAAACCGTTGTCAAAATACCAAACCTAGAAAATACAGAACGTAATCAAAAAAACAACAGACTTATGGCAGAGAAACAAGTAGAATATACCCTGCGTGAAAATCCCCCATTGGGCCAGACCCAGCAAAGCAAGTATTTCCCCGTGTTGGCGGGCGGACAGACCGTGAACCTCCGACAGTTGTGTCAGGAAATCAGCAATTCCACCACCTGCACCAGTTCCGATGTCATCGCCGTACTAGACGCCTTCGTACAGAGTCTGAGCAACCATCTCAGTGCAGGCAATCGCGTGTCCATTGACCGTTTCGGCAGTTTCGTGGCAAGGATGGAAACAGAAGCCCCCATCCAGTACACCGACGATAAGACCATCGCCCGCAACCTTCGCTTCACAGGCGTCAACTTCATGCCTTAGCAAGAATTAGTAATGGTAGGTTCTATAAATTAGTTTCAATGGAAGATAGGGTTTCTATTCTGCTTGGATGTATTCGCGCCTCTCGCACCGTATCTTTTTGTTTTTCATTCGGTCACGTAGCCCGCTACGCT
>CAMBWV010000268.1 GCA_945871755.1 uncultured Bacteroidales bacterium | reverse complement strand
GACTGAAACTAGCAGCCGCAGGCTGCGTTGAAACTAGGGAGCGAAGCGACCAAGCCACTAGCCCTGCTGCGTCATCTGGTAAATCAGGTCCATAATCTGCTTGCCGAGGGCGTCGGCTTCCTCCATGGTGTGGGCCTCGGAGTAAACGCGGATGATGGGCTCGGTGTTCGACTTGCGGAGGTGAACCCACTTGTCGGCGAAGTCAATCTTCACGCCGTCGATGTCGGTCACCTGCTCGTCCTTGTAGAGTTCCTTCACCTTCTGGAGCACGGCATAGATGTCCGTGGTCGGGCTGAGGTCGATGCGGTTCTTAGCGATGTAGTACTTAGGCAGCGAGTCGCGGAGCTCAGAAGCGCGCATACCCGTCTTGGCCAGATACGTCAGCAGCAGGGCCACACCAACGAGGGCGTCGCGGCCGCTGTGGGCAGCGGGATAGATGACGCCACCGTTGCCTTCGCCACCGATGACAGCACCCGTTTCCTTCATCTTCGTCACTACGTTTACTTCGCCAACGGCAGCCGGCGTATAGTTGCAGCCGTACTTCTCCGTCACGTCGCGCAGACCGCGGGTCGAGGACAGGTTGCTCACCGTGTTGCCCGGCGTATGCTGGAGCACGTAGTCGGCCACGGCCACGAGCGTGTTCTCTTCGCCAAACATCGTGCCGTCCTCGCAGACGAGGGCCAAGCGGTCCACATCGGGGTCAACCACGAAGCCGATGTCGTGGCGGCCTTTGCGCATCAGGTTGCGAATCTCCGTGAGGTTCTCCTTGAGGGGCTCAGGATTGTGGGCGAAGTCACCCGTAGCATCCGTATTGATACCCGTCACCTGGGTCACGCCGAGCTGGCCGAGGAGTTTGGGCAGGATGATACCGCCGACAGAGTTGACCGTATCGATGGCCACATTGAAATGAGCGCGGCGGATAGCGTCAACATCTACCAGTTCGAGGTCCTTCACGAGCTCGATATGGCGCTGGTCGTAGGTCAGGTTCTTGATGTAGCAGCCCAGGGTGTCCACGTCGGCAAACTCAAAGTTGCAGTTGTTGGCCAGGCGTACAACCTCCGAAGCCTCTTCGGGCTTGAGGAATTCGCCCTTCTCGTCGAGGAATTTCAGGGCGTTCCACTGGCGAGGGTTATGGCTGGCGGTAATGATGATGCCACCCACAGCCTTCTCCATCGTCACAGCGAGTTCGGTAGTAGGTGTAGAAGCCAGTCCGATGTTCACCACGTCGAAGCCCATACCCATGAGGGTACCGCAGACAACGTGCATCACCATTTCGCCCGAGAGGCGTGCGTCGCGACCAACGACAATCTTGCGGCGATAGTTACGCGTTACTTTCTTGTCGCGCAGGCTGGCGTAGGCCGATACGGACTTGGCAATGTCAACGGGGTTGAGTGTGTCACCGGGCTTGCCACCAATCGTTCCGCGGAAGCCAGAGATGGATTTGATTAAGGTCATAGTATAAGGAATTTTTAGTTGGATTTCCAAGGGAAGTGGCAAGCGAAAATGCCCGCGCAAAGCGCCGACTCTTCCTTACCACGACAAAGTTACAAACTCTCCTTGGAATATGGCCAAATTTTCTGAGGTTTTTTTAGGTAGGTTCCAAAATGGGGAGTTCCCAGGGGTGTCGGGTATGAGGTTGGGTAATTTTGCGAGGATGGTCTATATCCCAAGCACAATAGCAGGGTCTATATTTAGCTTCCTACTAATTTCTCTGCAAATCTTAAGCGAGGGTTCCCCCTTGCCTGTAATGATTTCACTCATTCTTGCGCCACTGATGCCCAGCATATCGGCAAGTTTTGCCTGCGTCAGCCCCATCTCGTACATTCTAAGGCGTAAAACATCCACCAGCGAAGGAGTTTGTATGGGGTAATGTTCCTCCTCATACTCCTCAACTAAATCCGCCAGCATATCAAGTTCGATATAATTTCTGTCGCTAGTTGGCGTCTCGTCATTGACCAACGGCAACAATTCGTCTATTCTCTGCAAAGCGACCCTATACGCTGCCTCGTTCATAATCTGTGCCATATTTTTTATAGATTTTGAATGTCCTTAATTCTATCGTATTCCGCATGACTTCCCACAAAACGAATATAAACACGTTTAGGAGTAAACTGTATAACAACTACCAATCGATAATCATTGCCTTTGATATTAAAGACGTAATGTTGATTACCAACATTATCAACGCTGTTGAATGTTCGCTTTATTTCTGCAAAATTGTTCCACGTAGCTCTAGAAGTTTTCACGTACCAATCCTCTAATGCTATTTTTGCTTGAGGATTTTTGGTATAATAGGCAATAAGTGTACTCCTTGAAATCACACGCATATAGATTCTACCTTAATATCCTACGGCAAATTTACTGGAATAATTCGGTTTAACCAAACAAATTTCTGAATACATTAATAAAATGGGGCTAGGTGTCTGAAGATACCGATGAGCATGTGCCAACAAGTGCGATTCTATATGGATGACGGAACAATGATAACGAGTAGCATGGGTATTCACCTATCATCACCTCCCCTTATTGCACCCCCAGATGACACTCTCCGCTATACGCCCTCGTAATATAATACATGCCAACCCCCGTCTGCTGCAAATCGCTGCAAATTGAAGCTGAGGGGTTGTTGCGAAATGTTAACGCGATTTGGATTTCGGCTTGAAATGTTGTATCTTTGTACTAGCAAAGTGGAGAGAGCCCTAAACAAACGGGTTTTCTCCTCTTTTTTTGGCCAAAAAAATGGCATTTTTACCTCAGAGATAAATTTTTTTACATTACTGAGAAATTTTTTTCTTGGAGTTTGCGGATTTTTTCTCCGTAATGTTGATGGCTTTTTGGGCGATGTAGAGCGGCTGAAGGTTAAAAGATGTTTATTTTTTGTGCCGCATTTTTTCCCATTTGAAGCATGGAGTAACGTGAAAGTACCGCACCTTGCTTGGTGTGAGTACGGAGTTTGTTCTCAATGACAAGGCCAATGGAGTAACGTGAAAGT
>CAMBWV010000267.1 GCA_945871755.1 uncultured Bacteroidales bacterium | reverse complement strand
CTTCTTCCGATTTCTTTTGGGGTTCGCCCCTTATCCATACACAACCTATACAACCTACTATATGCTCAAGAAACACCTCATCGACCTACGCGTGAAGGCCGTGGAGCATCCGCGCGAAGGCTATGTGCTTTTGCGGCTCACGGACGAACGACCTCTGCCCGAAATGCAGGCTGGACAATTTGTAGAAGTCAAGGTGGAGGGTTCGGCCAATACTTTCCTGCGCCGCCCTATCTCCATCAACCGCATCGTGCGCGAAGACAACGAGCTCTGGCTCCTCGTTCATGCCATCGGCGACGGCACCCGCGCCATGGCTGCCCTGCAACCGGGCGACTACCTCAACTGCCTGTTGCCCCTTGGCAACGGTTTCAGCATGCCCGAAGCCGATACTTGCAAACGCCTCCTGCTGGTGGGCGGCGGTGTGGGCACTGCTCCGCTCCTGCACTACGGAGAGGAACTTCGCCGTCAGGGCCACGAGCCCACCTTCCTGCTGGGCGGACGCTCGGCTGGCGACCTGATGCAGCTGGACCTGTTTGAAAAGTGCGGCCGCGTGTTTGTCACCACGGAGGACGGCACGCTGGGCGAAAAGGGTTACGTGACGAACCACAGCCTCCTCTCCCAGGAAACCTTCGACGGCATTGCCACCTGCGGCCCGAAGCCAATGATGGTGGCCGTTGCTCGCTATGCGCACAGCCAAAGCACGCCCTGCGAAGCCTCCCTCGAAAACCTGATGGCTTGCGGCCTGGGCGCATGCCTCTGCTGCGTGGAGAAAACCACGGAAGGACACAACGTGTGTGTCTGCAAGGAAGGACCTGTCTTTAATACCGAATTACTGCCATGGCTAAGTTAGACGTAAACATTGCTGGTCTGTCACTGAAGAATCCAGTGCTGACGGCTTCGGGCACTTTCGGCTACGGTCTGGAATTTGCCGACCTTATTGACCTCAACCGCTTGGGCGGTTTCATCGTGAAAGGTACGACGCTGCTCCCCCGCGAGGGCAACGACTATCCCCGTATGGCCGAGACGCCGCAGGGCATGCTCAATTGCGTGGGCCTGCAAAACAAAGGCGTGGAGCACTTCGCCACGGAGATTTACCCGCAACTGAAGGACCTGCGCACAAACGTGATTGTCAACGTGTCGGGCTCTGACCCCGAAAACTATGCGGCTTGTGCGGCCTGCGTGGATGAGTTGGAACATATCCCTGCCATCGAACTGAATATTTCCTGCCCCAATGTGAAGGCGGGCGGCATGGCCTTTGGTGTCACGCCCGAAGGAGCAGCATCGGTCGTGAAGGCCGTGCGACAGGCTTACCACAAGACGCTGATTGTTAAACTCTCGCCCAACGTGACCAATATCGCTGACATTGCCCGCGCGGTCGAAGCGGAAGGTGCGGACAGCGTTTCGCTCATCAACACGCTCATGGGTATGAGCATCGACATTGAGCGCCGTCGCTCGCGCCTCAGTATCGGCACGGGTGGTCTCTCAGGCCCAGCCGTCAAACCCGTTGCCGTGCGCATGGTTTGGCAAGTGGCCAAGGCGGTGAAGATTCCCGTGATTGGTCTAGGCGGCATCATGAACGCAGCCGACGCCCTCGAATTTATGATGGCCGGAGCCTCAGCCATTGAAATCGGCACCGCCAATTTCATCGACCCCACCGTGACCATCCAAGTGATTGACGGCATGAACGAATGGCTGGATGCGCACGGGGTGAAGGATATCCACGAAATCATTGGCGTGGTGGAATAGAATCAATGCGGAAGTTTCTTCCGCGAGCGAAACAAACGAAACGACAAATCAAGTTTCCACATGCGAAAGCCCGAACTATTCAAAGCCGTACTTGCTTACCTCGGTTCCACGATGGACGATACTGAAACGGAACTGCACTACACGAATCCCTTTGAACTCCTCGTGGCGGTGGTGCTCTCTGCGCAGTGCACCGACAAGCGTATCAACATGGTGACACCGCGCCTGTTTGCGGATTTCCCTACGCCCGAAGCAATGGCGGCCACAACGCCCGAAGTAATTTTTGAATACATCCGCAGCGTGAGCTACCCGAACAACAAGGCGAAGCATTTGGTGGGACTGGCGCAAAAGCTGGTCAGCGATTTCGGCGGCGAAGTGCCCTCCACGCTGGAAGAACTCACCCAACTGCCTGGCGTGGGGCGCAAGACGGCCAACGTCATCCAAGCCGTGGCCTTCAAAAAGGCGGCCCTCGCCGTTGATACCCACGTATTTCGCGTGAGCCACCGCCTCGGCCTAGTGCCGAAGAGCGCGACAACGCCCTACAAGGTTGAGATGGCCCTGCGCAAATATATTCCCGAGGAACAAGTGGCAGCATCCCACTATTGGTTGCTCCTGCACGGGCGATATACTTGTACGGCGCGCAAGCCCCATTGCGCGCAATGCGGACTCAAGGAATACTGTCGGAGCTTTGCTCTTTTAAGTTCGGCCTTACGGCTGCTAGCTGAATAGATGGAGAGGCTCGCACGCTGCAACGGCAGAGGAAATCACCTGAAAATTCCGCCAGTTTTTCTCTCTGCCCACTAAATATCTTCGGTAAGCGGCATATCTCTGAAATATTTTGTATATTTGCCCCTGCTTTTTGATACAAACAAAAACCCTAAATACATTACAATTATGACAATTGACAACTGCAAGTTTGAAGGCCAGAAGGTCATCGTACGCGTGGACTTCAATGTACCTCTCAACGAGAATGGTGTAATCACGGACGACACCCGTATTCGCGGTGCCCTGCCTACCCTCAAGAAGGTGCTCGCCGATGGTGGCGCACTCATCATCATGAGCCACATGGGCAAACCCAAAGGCAAGGTTAACCCCAAGCTCTCTCTGGGTCAGATTAAGGACGCTGTGGCTAAGGCTCTGGGCGTGGCTGAAGTGAAGTTTGCTCCCGACTGCGCCAAGGCTGCCGATGCTGCTGCGGCTCTCCAGCCCGGCGAAGTGCTCCTGCTCGAAAACCTCCGCTTCTATCCCGAAGAAGAAGGCA
>CAMBWV010000266.1 GCA_945871755.1 uncultured Bacteroidales bacterium | reverse complement strand
CCCTACTCACACGTTGCAAGCAACGTGCGGTACGTTACTTAAACAATGAGGTTGAAACTTCGGGAGCGATACGACCGCATCCTGCGGCTACTCTGTAGCTGCGGAGATGTCGTTGACGTCGCGGAGCTGTATCTGCCAGTTGTCGTAGTAGGTCAGGATGCCCGTGTAGCGGCGCACGTCCTGCGGAATGGGCAGGAAGGAGATGTTGTTTTGGGTGGAGGTGCGGAGGGCCACCTTGCTGTTGTTGGTCTTGAGCAGGATGGTGCGGTCCACGCCGAAGCCAGCATCGTGGAGTTCATCGGGGCCGAAGATTTTGGGCAGCGGCTCGAAGTTGCCTGTCAGTTCGCCGCGCTCGGCCTTGTCGGCTTTTGCGCCTTGCACCTCGTCGATGAGGCCGCTGACCGTGGCCAGACGGGGCACGTTGCTATATACCTTGTTGTCCGATGCACGCAGCCAGGCTTCGCCCGTGGCGTCCGTCAAGTCCTCGGGCACCAGTTCGGGCGCAGTGAGGTCGGGCTCGCCGATGAGTTCAATGTTTGTGCGGCACTTGTCGAGGAGAATCGGGCCGAGGTTGAGGTTACCCTGCGAAGAATAGTAGGGCTGACCTACGCGGGGCACTTTCGAATAAACGCCCACGTAGAGGCCGTTGACGTTGATGCGCAGGCGCTGGCCGAGGCGGAAGTAGGGATAGAGACAGGTGTTCTTGATGCCGATGATAATGCTCTGGTCCTCGCCCGTGGTTGCGTCAATATTGCGAATCATGACGGTCTGGTAGAGGTTGCCGCTGATGTCGTTGGCCACGATGACGCCTTCGAAGATGAGGTCTTCGTTGACCTTGAAGGCAAAGTTGGAAGCGTTGCGCGAGATGTCGGCACCCGTGCTGCTGGCGCAGAAGCGGTCCTTCACCTGGCGGATGGTGGTGTTGACCTCACCGACGGAGGTGGGGCTGGTGATGATAAAGTCGTCCGTGTTGGGCTCTGAGATGTCCTCCAAACACGAGGTGGTGGCAAGGAGGGTGCAAGCGCCCAGGAGGAGGGAAAGTATCTTTTTCATGATGGATGTCTTATTCTAGAACTTGAAACCGATGTTGAGGAAGGCGTTGAAGGCGTTGGCGTAGTAGTACTTAGAGCTCTTGGAGAACTGGTAGCCCTTGTTCTCGCCCTGTGAGAATTGTCCGCCCGACTCGTTGTAGTAATAGTCGTCGCGGTTTTGCTCGTAACCGCCCGTGCGCAGGTTGGTATTGTTGGTGATATTCTGGAGGGAGAGGTTGATGCTCAGCGTTCTGCCCTTCTTCAGGCGGATAAACTTACCGATGGAAGCGTCGAGCATGAAGCCGCCCTTGCACTTTTCCTGCTCGGCAGCCTGCGTGTCCACGATGGAGCCGTCCTGTGCGAAGAGGATACCGCCCTCCTTCATATACTTCTGCTGCATGGTCTTGTCGCCATAGCTGAGGTTACCGCTGGCATCTACGCTGGGCGTATAGAATTTCTTGGCCAGCTGGTAGGTGCTGGTCAGTCGGCGATAGGGCGAGAAGCCGATATACACGCGGTCGTAGTAGTTGAGGTTAGCCTCGAAGAACCAGCCATTGACGTTGTACTCCACGCCCAGGCTGAGGGCCGTCAGCGGAGTGCCGCTCACGCGCATATCCTCGGCGATGACCTGCTGTGCCATGGCCTGATTGGTCACGGGATTGGTGCAGGCGTTGAGCTTTTGGATTTCGTTGGTGCGCAGACCCTCGTAGTTGATTTGTGCGTAGGGATTGTTGGTGTATTTGGCATCACCGTATGCAGCCATGAAGTTGATGGAGAAGTTGGAGGTAATCTTGTAGTTGAGTGCAGCCTCCAATCCGTAGTGCATCTTCTCAATGCCCGTCATGGTGAGGTAGGTGAAGGTGCTCATCTGGTCGTTGTAGTAGGCCGTCTGCTCCGTCTGGTCGCGGAAGAGGAGGTAGTGGCCCGACACCTTAGCCGTGAATCCGCCAACGCTGAGGGCATAGGATGCCTCGCCGCCGAAGACTTTCTCCACCTTGAGGTTGTCCACGAAGTTGTTTTGGATGCGCGGTGCCACGAAACTGTTGCGCGCCAGCGGTGCCTCGGTGGTGGCCAGTCCAGCGAAGGTCAGGAGGTGGTGGGCCGTGGGGCGGAAGGACATCTGTGCGCGTCCGCCGCCGCTGAGGAAGCGGCCTTTGCCACTCTTGCCGTAGGAGACGTCGGCCGTCTGTGTCATGCCATTCTCATCGACGTAGGTCACCTGTCCGCGGCCGTTCTTCATGAGGCCTTCGCGCTGCATGACGGTTCCGTCCACGTTGCCCGCAATGTTGAGGGTGAAGATGCCGCGCGAGAACTGGTACTGCGTCCAGAGGTTGCCCCTGTTGACGAAGATATTGTAGTTGTAGCCAAACTTATCGCCGATACCGATTTGGCGGTTGGGGTTGTTGAGGTCGTTTTGGGCCTCGTTGCTGCCCATGCCGTAGTCGTTGGCGGCAAACTTGTCAATATCCGTGTAGCGGGTAGCGCCGAGGAGGTCGTCCATCGTCTTGTAGTGCATACCCTTCGTATGGTTGAAGCGGAAACCAGCGGAGTATTTGTTGTAGCGGTTAATCTGCTGGTTGAACGTAGAGTTGATGGCCGTCACCATCTGGTCGTTGTGGCGACGCTCCAGGTAGTAGAGCGCCTCGCCGCCCTGTGCTTCGTTCTGGCGGTTGACGTAGTACATGCGGTCCCAGTTGACCTGCTGGTTAGCCTCCGAGGCGTGCCAGTAGTCCACGAGCGTATTGTACTGGTCCAGCAGGAAGGGGTTCTGGCTCAGGTAGTCGGCGTTGTTCTTGTTAGGGTCATAGACATTGAAGATGCTCGAGGGTAGGTTCTTGTAGTAGTCGGGGCGCGGGTCGTAGGCATCGCCGTTCCATCCGAGGGCGGTTGTGCCATAGTTGCTGTATTTGAAGGCGAAGGCGTTGGTCCACTTCCATTTCTCGTCCTTCTTCCAGTCCCAGGTGAGGATGGTGGT
>CAMBWV010000265.1 GCA_945871755.1 uncultured Bacteroidales bacterium | reverse complement strand
GATGGATGGTTTTGCAGAGTATATTACGCTTTTGCCCTTGCAGGGCGCAACCTGAGACGAACGACTTCACCCAGGGCGCCGCTTTGCTCTGCCCTGGGCTAGGTGCAGGCTGCCCTTTCAGGGCGTGCTTCAACCTCCGCGCACTATGCGCACCCTGTTATTTAGATTTCTATTGGGGCTCCCCCATCCAGTACTAACTCCTAACTCCTCACCTCCCCCATCGTGTGGGCCGTGCGCTCATTTCCATTTCAAGCGTGCCGCCGGCTGCCAGTTCTTCGTGGGTGAAGAATGGGCGGCGGAGGGGCTTGCCGTTTAGTTTGACGCTCTTGATGTATTTGGCTTGGCGCGAATTGTTCTTGGTCAGGATGCGGAAGGTCTTGTTGCCGGGCAGATGGATGGTTACTTCGGGGAAAAGGGGGCGACCTATGGAATAGATGGGGCGGCCGGGACAGAGCTGGTAGAAGCCCATGGCGTTGAGGATGTACCAGGCGGACATCTGGCCGCAGTCTTCGTTGCCCGATACGCCGTCGGGGGCGTTGCGATATTGCGACTGAAGGACGCTATCCACGAGTTCCTGCGTGCGCCAGGGGCGATCTACGTAGTTGTAAAGGTGGATGGTGTGGTGGCCAGGCTCGTTGCCGTGTGCGTATTGGCCAATCAGGCCCGAGATGTCGGGCGAGAGTTCTGCGCCATTGATTTCGCTGGGCGCGGCAAAGAGGCTGTCGAGTTTGCCTGCGAAAGCATTTTTGCCGCCCATGAGGGCGATGAGGCCGTCCACGTCGTGGGGAACAAACCAGGTCCATTGCCAGGCCGTGCCTTCGCAATAGTCGTCGGCGCGGTGCTGACTGCTGCGCGGGTCGAAGGGCGTGCGCCACTGGCCGTTCTTATCTTTGCCGCGCATGAAGCGCACACTGGGGTCGAAATATTGCTGATAGGCTTTGGCAAACTGGTTGTAGCGCGCAGCAATGGCGGTTTCGCCTTCGCCCTCAGCCATCTGTGCGATACACCAGTCGTTGTAGGCGTACTCGAGGGCCTTGGCCACGCTCTCGCCCGTGAGGTCGCAGGGGATATAGCCGAGTTCGTTTTTGTAGCGGCGGGCGGCGGGCATGATTTCGTCGCGCAGTTTCCACTTGGGCAGCACCTGCGTGATGCCTGCCGTGTCGTATTCGGCCAGACGAACGCCTGCCATCAGCGCCTTGCGGGTGTCGAAGTCGCGCTGTCCCTTGGCATAGGCATCGGCGGCGAGGGAGACGAAATGATAGCCTATCATACAGCCTGTATAGTTGGAGGCCAGTTCCCATTTGGGCACGATGCCGCCCTCCTCGCCCTTACGGATGAGGCAGCGGATGTAGGCTTGGTTTTGCGCGGGGTTGATAATCGTGAGCAAGGGGTGCAGGGCGCGGAAGGTGTCCCACATAGAGAATACGGTATAGTTGGGCGTGTGGGCGTCGGCCTGATGTATTTTGAGGTCCATGCCGAGATAGCGGCCGTCCACGTCGGTGGCGAGGGCGGGCGAGATATGCGCGTGGTACATCGCCGTATAGAAGATGCGCAGGTGTTCGTCGAGGGCAGAACCTTCAAGGTTGGCGGGCAATTCGATGCGCCCAAGCACGGCATTCCATTTGTCGTGGGCCGCGCGGCGTACGACATCGAAATCCCAGGCGGGTATCTCCTTCAACAGATTGGCCTCTGCGCCTTTGTAATCTACGGAAGAGACGGCGCTCTTGACCAACAAGGGCTGCTGCATATTGGCAAAATGCAGCACGACCTTGCAGCGCGGCTCCGTGCGCTTGCTGGATTTGATGGTATCGCGCACTACCTCGTAGGTGAAGGGCTGGGAGAATTTCGCGTAGAAATATACCTGGTGATTGTAGGCCCAAGCCCCTGTGCGGCGACGGGCGCGGAGGGTATATTGGTCAATGGCCTCGAAATCCATCTCGTAGGTAGTCTGATCCTGGATGGAGTAATCGAGGTCGAGAATCATACCTGCCTGTTCGCCTTTGGGATAGGTGAAGCGATAGATGGCGGCGCGCTCGGTGGAAGTGATTTCTGCTTGCACACGATAGCGGTCGAGCAGCACGCGGTAGTAGCCTGGCTCGGCCTTTTCTTCGCTCTTGCGGAAGGGCGAGGCATAGGGCATGCGCTGTGCATCGGGTTCTTTCTCACCGATATACTGGATGTCGGCCTTACCCACGATGGGCATGAAAAGGAAGTCGCCCAGGTCGGCGCAACCTGTGCCGCTCAGGCGCGTGTGGGAGAAACCGTTGAGCGTCTGGTCTTCGTAATAATAACCCGAACAGGCATCCCAGCCGTGCTGGCGCGTATCGGGACCAGGCTGTATCATACCGCCGGGCACGATGGCGCCGGGATGGGTGTGGCCATGGCCTGCCGTGCCCACAAAGAGGTTGACATACTTGGTGTAGTCGCGCGGACCAGCCGTCAGACTGGCTGCCACGAGCAGGAGGATTCCTAGCAAACTGTGTTTTCGCATAAGTATTTGATTTTTGAATATTGATACGAGGGGAAGGAGGGGACGAGGCTGTGCCTATGCAAGCTCTTCGTCCGCAGGGTGGCTGCCCACGATGTACTGCTTATAATAAAGGAGTAGCAAGGTCGTCACGGGCAGGGCCAATATCAGGCCGAGGATGCCCAGCAGATAGCCGCCGACACTCAGGGCGAGCAGGATGATGGCGGGCGAAAGGCCCATAATCTTGCCCATCACGTGGGGTGTGATAAGGATGTCCTGAATAATCTGCACCACTATATATACAAGGAGTACGCCGCCCATGAGCAACCAGAAGTTGTCGCCCGTCTCGGTGGCGCGCAACAGGGCCAAGATGATGGCGGGCACGATGCCTGCCACCTGCAAGTAGGGCACGAAACTGATGACGCCGATAAACACGCCCAGACCTACGGGCATGGGGAAGCCTATCAGCAGGAAGCCTATCGTGAACATGACGCAGTTGCTCAGGGCGATGAAAAACTGCCCACGGAAATAGCCACAGAAATATTTCTCGAAGTCGGCCATCATCCGC
>CAMBWV010000264.1 GCA_945871755.1 uncultured Bacteroidales bacterium | reverse complement strand
GATGCCCTGGGCTATGTGCTCGTTGCCCCTGCGGGGCGTGCCTTGAACGCTTGCGATTATTCTCTGATTCTGCTTGTGAAACTCGAATAATTTATAGCACCTACCTTATGTGCAGGCGAGGCGTGGGCGCGTTTCGCAGCGGCAAATCTGAGGGCGCAGACGGAGAATTGATTGCCAGATAGTCGGTATCTCAAAGAAAATACGTACATTTGCATCAAATTTTTTGGCCGATGAAACTTTTTCGCAAAACCCTTTTTACGCTCCTAGGCATCTGCTGCGCCGCGCTGGCCTTGCCCGTTGCGGCCTGTGCCCAAGCTGCCCTCCCCTCGGCTAGCCCCAAGATGTGGGTGGTACACGAGGATGGCACGGAGGCCGACCAGACCACCTACGATGGTACGGCGCCGATGCAGGCCCGCTTTGTGGCCGACGTGAGCGACCTGGGCAGTTTCTTGGCGCGCTACGAATGGCGATTCTATCGACAGGGCGAAGAGAAGCCCTTCCTCGTTCGCTACGAGGAGGACACGGAATATACTTTTTCCGAAAGCGGCTCGTTCTCCATCGAACTTTTTATCACGTTCAGCCAAGGCACAGATACCCTCGAATATACGATGGATTCGCCTTTTATGGTTACTATCAGCGAATCCAAACTGGAATTTCCCAACACCATCACGCCCAACGGCGACGGCATCAACGATGTCTTGCGCGCGAAGGAAGGCTACCAGAGCATTGTCTCCTTCGAAGCTGCCGTTTTCGACCGCTGGGGTAAGCGCCTCTACGAATGGACCGACCTCCGCGGCGGTTGGGACGGACGCAATGGCGGCAAGGTGGTGCCCGATGGTGCTTACTACCTCGTGGTGAAAGCCCGCGGCGCCGACGGACGCCATTATAATATACGCAAGGTGATTAACGTGCTGACGGGCTACTCCGAGCGTGGCGGCAGCACAACCAACCCATAAGATTAGGTACGATAGCCCAAAAGATAGGTACGATAGAAGATGTCCAAGAAGCAAGCACAACAACCAGAAATCTGCGATGAAACCGTGAAAAACGGTTCGTCCCTCCCCGCGTCGGCCACATCGGGCGATACGGGGTGGGTGCATATTCATGGGGCTCGTGTGCACAATCTCAAGAATGTCGAAGCCTCCTTCCCGCGCGGCACATTGACCGTCTTCACGGGCCTGAGCGGTTCGGGCAAAAGCTCCCTGGCCTTCGACACCCTTTATGCCGAGGGACAGCGTCGCTACATCGAAACGTTCTCGGCCTACGCCCGCAATTTCCTGGACAACCTCGAGCGCCCCGATGTGGACAAGATTACGGGTCTGAGCCCTGTGATTTCCATCGAGCAAAAGACCACTAACAAAAATCCGCGTTCCACCGTGGGCACGGTCACCGAAATCTACGACTTCCTCCGCCTGCTCTATGCGCGGGCCTCGGATGCCTATAGTTATGTGACGGGCGAACGAATGGTGAAATACACCGAGGAGAAAATCATCGACCTTATCCTAGAATCCTACGAGGGCGAGAAGGTCATGCTTCTGGCTCCGCTGGTGCGTACACGCAAGGGACATTACAAAGAGCTCTTCGAGTCGGTGCGCAAGCGCGGCTTCCTGACGGTTCGTGTGGACGGAGAAATCCGCGAAATCCTGCCGGGCATGAAGCTCGACCGCTATAAAAACCACGACATCGAGGTGGTGGTCGATAAACTTATCCCACACGCCAAGGACCTCGAACGACTCAAGCGAAGCGTGGCTCGCACCCTTGAAATGGGCAATGGACTGATGATGCTCTACCTGCCCAGTGCGCCCGCGGCCACGCCCCTGCCCAACACTGACAAGGGCGGCGGACAAGTGCGCTTCCTCTCCAAGCACCTCATGTGCCCCACCAGCGGCATTTCCTACCGCGAGCCAGCGCCCCACAACTTCTCCTTTAATTCCGTGCAAGGAGCTTGTCCAAAATGTAAGGGATTGGGCTACGTCAACGTGGTCGATCAGGAGAAGGTGATCCCCGACCCCAGCCTCTCCATCCGCAAGGGCGGACTGGCCCCCTTGGGTAAATATCGCTCCACGCTCATTTTCTGGTGCATCGAAACGGTGCTGGCCAACTACGACTACACCCTCGACACGCCCATCAGCGAACTTTCGGAAGAGGTGATGGACGAGATTTTCAACGGTTCCACCGAAAGATTGCGCATCCCAGCCGCTACGGCGCACACCACGGACGATTACTACGTGGACTTCGGTGGTCTCGTGAAATACCTCCGTCAGATGTCGGACGACGATATGTCTGCCGCCTCGCGCAAATGGGCGGAATCCTTCTCCTCCGAGAAGGTTTGTCCCGTCTGCCACGGTGCGCGCCTCAACCGCGAAGCCATGAGCTATCGCATTGCCGACAAAGCCATCTACGAACTGGCGGCCATGGATATCAGCGAGCTCTACGACTGGCTCGCCCACGTGGAAGACAAACTCACGGATAAGAATCGCATCATTGCCACCGAGATACTCAAGGAGCTACGTACGCGTCTGAAGTTCCTTCTCGACGTGGGCCTTGGCTATCTCTCGCTGGGCCGCGCCACGATGACGCTCTCGGGTGGCGAAAGCCAGCGCATCAGGTTGGCCACTCAGATAGGTTCTCAGCTTGTCAATGTGCTCTACATCCTCGACGAACCGAGCATCGGCCTTCACCAGCGCGACAACGTCCGCCTCATCCAGTCCCTGCGCAATCTGCGCGACACGGGCAATACGGTGGTGGTCGTCGAGCACGACCGCGACATGATGATGGCGGCCGACTATATCATCGACATGGGACCTGGCGCAGGGCGTCTGGGCGGTGAGGTGGTCTATGAAGGTACACCGCAGCAGATGCTCAAGGAGCACACGCTGACCGCGCGCTACCTGAACAACGACCTGCGCATTGAGATTCCCCAAGAACGACGCAAGGGCAATGGACGGCAACTCGTCCTGCACGGAGCCCGCGGCAATAATCTCAAAGGTGTGACCGCCACCTTCCCGCTGGGCACACTGACCTGCGTCACGGGCG
>CAMBWV010000263.1 GCA_945871755.1 uncultured Bacteroidales bacterium | reverse complement strand
TCCAAATGGAACTCTCCTTTCTCATAGCCTACCGCACGCAGTGGGGCGAGCATCTCGAAGTGCGAGGTCACTTGCTGCCCACGGGCGAGGCGGTTCGCGTACCCCTATCCACCAGCGACGGCTTTTGGTGGAGCGGAACGCTTGTTCTGGCAAACCAACCCGAACGTTTTGACTACCAATATACCGTCTGCGACGAGACGGGAGCCTGTGTGCGCCGCGAGGCCGGCCTTGTGCGCACCTTCGTTCCCGACCGCCGCCATCGTTCCGCGCTCTGCGACACTTGGATGGACAATGACGACATGAGCGTCTTCTCCCGCAGTGCCTTGGCCGACTGTGCCTGCCGCCGCTGCGGCGGTGCCTTTGCGCGCACCGAATTGCTGGAGGACCGCTCCTTGCTCCTGCTCAAGGCCCTCCCCCCTGCCCCTGGCTATCGCTGGGGAGTGCTGGGCAGTACGCCCCACCTCGGAGCCTGGGACGAGCATCAAGTGCGCCTGCTCAGCCGCACAGACACCTACGAATGGGGACTGCCTCTCACCCCCGAGGACCTGCATCCCGACACCACTTATAAATATGTGTGGGTGTCGGAGGAGGAGACCCACCGCTTGGTTTGGGAAGAAGGTGCCGACCATCAACTCGTGCCGCGCGTGGCCTTGGACAAACTGCAACTCTGTCCGCCCTCCCACGCTTGGATTCATACCGACCATTTCCCCCGTATGCAAGGGCCCGATGCCAGATGGCGCGGTGCGGGCGTAGTGATTCCCGTCTTCTCGCTCCGCAGCCAGGGCAGTTTCGGCGTGGGCGACTTTGGCGACCTCGAGCAGTTCGTCGTCTGGGCCGCCTCCACGGGCATGAGTGCCGTGCAGATTCTGCCCATCAACGATACGACCACTACGGGCGGACCGCGCGACAGTTATCCCTACAGCGCCATCTCCGTCTTTGCCCTCCATCCCCTCTACTTCGATGCGCGCTCGCAGCGCGATAGCAAAGCCTACCAGCAGTACGAGGCCAAGGGTCTGGCCCTCAACGCCTACGAGGAACTGGACTACGAGGCCGTCTGGCAGTTGAAGCAGCAATTCCTGCGCGCGCTCTACGCCGAACGGGGTGCCAAGGTGGAACGCTCCAGCGGTTTCAAGGCTTTCTGCCACGACAATGCCCACTGGCTGCCAGCCTACTGCGACTTCTGCGCCCTGCGCGACCGCTACCATACGGCCAATTTCCGCGACTGGCCCGCAGAGGCTACGGACCTCAAGGATAAGAAGTTGGAGAAGGAGCGCGACTTCCATGCCTTCGTGCAATACCTGCTCCACTGCCAGTTGAAGGCCGTTCACGAGACGGCGCGTCAACTGGGCGTGATGCTCAAGGGCGACATCCCCATCGGCATCTGCCGCGACAGTGTACCAGCCCGCGAGGACACACGCCTCTTCCACTTTGACGGCCAAGCTGGTGCACCGCCCGACGCCTTTGCCACACAGGGACAGAACTGGGGATTCCCCACCTACGACTGGGAGCGCATGAGCGAGGACGGCTACCAATGGTGGCAGCGTCGCCTGCGTCACACCGCGCAATACTTCGATGCCTACCGCATTGACCACGTGCTCGGTTTCTTCCGCATTTGGGAGATTCCCACGGACCAGTCCTACGGCACGCTCGGCCACTTCCGCCCCTCCCTCCCCTACTCCGAGGAGGAAATCCGCGGTTTCGGCTTCGCACCCTCGCCTGCCTCCCTCACCCAACCGCTCCTCTCGGCCGAACTGGCACAGGAGATTATCGCCCGCTGCCAGGCGGCACACGTTGCTGCCGACACCTATATATATAAGGACAGCGCGGACCGCTACCGTCTGTGCGAGCCCTTCCCCCATCAGGCCGAAACATGGATGCGCGTGGGCGATGCACCGCTCCGCGAAGCACTGCTTCGTGCGGCCACCGAGGTACTGTTCATTGCCGACCGCGAGCAGCCTGGCCACTACCATCCGCGCGTTTGCGGCCAGCAGACCACGGCCTACGCAGCCCTCTCGCCCGCCGACCGCGCGGCCTTCGACCGCCTGCACGAGGACTTCTACTACGTGCGCCACAACGCCTTCTGGGCCAACGAGGCGATGAAGAAGATTCCTGCCGTGATTGACTACGAAGGGGGGCACCAACTGGGCGGCGGCATGCTCCCCTGCGCGGAAGACTTGGGCATGATTCCAGCATCCGTCAAGGGCGTGCTGGAGCAGTTGCACATTCTCTCGCTCGAAATCCAGCGCATGCCGAAAGCCTGGGGCGTGCGCTTTGGCAATCCTGCCGACTATCCCTACATGAGTGTGGCCACGCCGGGCACGCACGATATGTCGCCCTTCCGCCTGTGGTGGCGCGAGAGCGAGGAGCAGACGCAAGCCTACTGGCGCGATATGCTCCACCGCCAAGGGCCTGCGCCCGCCGAGGCTCCTGCCGATGCCTGCGAACAAATGGTGGCGCAACACCTTGACGCTCCCTCCATGCTCTGCCTCATTGCCCTGCAGGACCTCCTCGGAATGGACAACCAACTGCGCCATCCGCATCCCGAACAGGAACAAATCAACTGCCCCGCCGACCCCAACCACTACTGGCGCTACCGCATGCACCTCACCATCGAGGAACTGGCAGCCCACACGCCATTCAACGAGAAACTCCGCGCACTGATTAAGCGCAGTGGACGCGGACGGGGAACGCTTTAGGAATTGTTCAATTAGGAATTAGGAATTAGGAATTGGCAATTAGGAATTTGTTCAATTAGGAATTAATTCTTGTCTGGCAACTGATTTACCACAAATAACGAGTTGTAAAGACTCAGCGGAAATACAATTATCGAACCTACCTTTAGTCGAGCCACACGTTGGAAGCAATGTGTGGCTCGACGTATATAGGCACGTTTCTCATGGATGTCGCTACATTGCCTGGCAATCTCTGAAGCGACCTGAGAAGTGGCCATGGCGCATAAACTGCATGATTAACACGGCACACCAACTGGAAGGAGGGCGCAGGATATTCTTGTGAAGTTGACTCATCCATTGGACTTG
>CAMBWV010000262.1 GCA_945871755.1 uncultured Bacteroidales bacterium | reverse complement strand
GCAATGAGTACGAACTCCTTACTCACACCTTGCAAGCAAGGTGCGGTACATTTCTTTCCAGCGCAATTTGCAATTATAAATCCACCTGAGTAGTTAACACGAATAAAACGAATTTTTCGAATGTGGCTGAGAGGCTAACTGAAGGAATAATTCGATTCGTGCTTCACACGAATCTATCCGAATCACACGAATGCAGGTGAGAGCAGCCTATGTGGCTAGTATTCGAATGATTCGTGGTGGAAAAAAGAAAACACACTCTCCAGCATTCGAACAATTCGAAACATTCGTGTTTAAAAAACTCCGCGATGCCTGCGCGCCCTGTTATTTAGATTTCCATTGGGGTTCTCCCCAACCGTTACTAACTCCTCACTCCTATGTTTTCCGACAAACAAGTAATAGGTCGCTTGACCGCACTGCTTCAGGCCTACGAGGTGCAAGAGGTCGTGGCCTGTCCTGGCTCGCGCAATGCACCGATAGTGCACAATCTGCACGAGGCTGGCTTCCGCCTGACCTCCGTGACCGACGAGCGGAGCGCGGGATTTGTGGCCCTTGGCATTGTGCTCGCCTTGCAGCGTCCCGTGGCCGTTTGCGTCACCTCGGGTTCCGCGCTGCTGGCCCTGCTGCCCGCCGTTGCCGAAGCCTATTATCGCCGCTTGCCCCTGCTCGTCATCTCTGCCGACCGCCCCGCCAGCCGCTTGGGGCAGTGGGAGGGGCAGACCCTGCCGCAGGTGGATGCCTTGCAGCCCTACGCGCCCTGCTTCAATGTGGCAGATGACGAGGCAGCCGACAGCGCTTCCCACCATACGCGCCTGCTCAACGAGGCCCTGACGCGGCTGACGCAGCAACGATTGCCCGTTCACGTGAATGTGCAAATCAATGAGCCTCTCTTCCGCTTCACCACGGAGCAACTGCCCGCCGTTCGCCGCATCCGCACGCTCCCTCTTCGTGTTCAGCCCGAAGGAATCGCCGAGTATCTGCGGCCCATTGCAGAAGCCTGCTTGCCGCTGTTGGTAGTGGGGCAGATGGACGAGGAATTGCCCGCCGCCATCCACAGCATTCGCACGAACGGCCAACTGCTCGTGCTGCCCGAGATTATCTCCGCAGCAGGCGACAGCCGAGGGACGAATGTGCTGGAAATGCTGCTTGAGCAAAAGGGCCAGTGGCCCTTGGCCCAGCAGCCCGATGTGGTGATTCACATGGGCGGCCACAGTGTGGGCAAGCAGTTGCGCCTCTTTCTGCGCCGCCAGAAGAAACTGCAAGTAGTGCGCATCGAGCATACCGAAGCCTATGCCGATACGTTCGACCACCTCACGGCCATTCTCCGTATGTCGCCCGCCGAGGCCCTGCCTCTCCTCGCGCAGTTCCTGCCGCCCAACGATGCGGTAAGGGTAGCCGCCCAGCAGTTGCAGCAGTATGTCGGGCGGATGGAAGAGTACGTCCCGCAGTATATGTCGGACCTCGGCGTAATGCGTCGGGTGGCTGCCGAACTCCATGCCCAACCCTGGATAATCCATCTGGCCAACAGCAGTGCCATACGCAATGCCGCCTGCTATCTGCGGCCCACCGCGCAGCATCGCATCTTTGCCAACCGCGGCACGAACGGCATCGAGGGTAGCCTCTCCACTGCCATCGGTCATGCCCTCCGCACCGACGAGCCCGTGCTCCTGCTCATCGGCGACCTCAGTTTCTTCTACGACCTCAGCGCGTTGGCCCTCCCCAGTCTGCCGCGCCGCCTCCGCATCGTCCTCTTCAACAATGGCGGTGGCCAGATCTTCAGCCGCTTGCCGGGCCTCGAACAGTCGCCCGCCCTTCCCGCCTATATCAGCGCACAGTCGCACCACACCGCTAGCGGCATCGCCACTGCCTTTGGTCTCCGTTATGCCCAGGCCCACACGATGCAGGACCTCCAGAGCGTGCTCCACACCAGCCTCTATCCCGCTGCCGATGGGCCAACTCTCCTCGAAGTCTTCACCAACGTGGGCGACAACCAGCAGGAACTGGATGCGCTCAAGCGTTGGGTGGTGGATGGAAGGAGCGAATAGCACCATTGATATCTCATACACACAACAAAACATCATACCTTATGTCAACAAGAATCTGGACTCCCCTGAAGGAGTATAAAGAAATCCTCTTCGATGCCTACAACGGCATTGCCCGTATCACCATCAACCGTCCCCGTTATCGCAACGCCTTCACGCCCCTGACCACAGCCGAAATCAGCGATGCCCTCTGCTATTGCCGCGAGGCGCAGGATATCAGCGTGGTCGTCCTGACCGGCGCAGGCGACAAGGCCTTCTGTGCAGGCGGCGATATGAACGTCAAGGGTCGCGGTGGCTATGTCGGCGGCGACGGTGTGCCGCGTCTCAACGTGCTCGATGTGCAGAAGCAGATACGCAGCCTGCCCAAGCCCGTCATTGCCATGGTCAACGGTTTTGCCATCGGCGGCGGCCATGTGCTTCACCTCATGTGCGACCTAACCATCGCCTCCACCACGGCCCGCTTCGGCCAGACAGGTCCGCGCGTTGGTTCCTTCGATGCTGGTTTCGGTGCGTCCTATCTGGCGCGCATCGTGGGCCAGAAGAAGGCGCGCGAGATTTGGTTCCTTTGCCGCCAATATACCGCCGAGGAAGCCGAGCGCATGGGCATGGTCAACTGCGTGGTACCGCCCGAGCAGTTGGAAGACACCGTGGTGGAATGGGCCGAGCAGATGATGCAGCACTCCCCCCTGGCCCTCCGCATGATCAAGGCGGGTCTCAACGCCGAACTCGATGGCCAAGCGGGCATTCAGGAACTGGCGGGCGACGCCACCATGCTCTACTACATGCTCGACGAAGCCCAAGAGGGCGGCCGCGCCTTCCTCGAAAAGCGCAAGCCCGACTTCGGCAAATTCCCCAAACTCCCCTAGGAGCAGCCTGTTATTGGACCAACCTTTCTTGGTAACTACTCAGGTGGTTGCAAGGCAATGTACCACACGTTGATCAAGGGCTTGTGGCTCAGCGATATTGGGCGTATGGCCGAGGTGAGAAATGTACCGCACCTTGC
>CAMBWV010000261.1 GCA_945871755.1 uncultured Bacteroidales bacterium | reverse complement strand
GTGGCTTGGCATCTTACTTCTGAGCATACCAGTGGTGAGCAGAAAAGATTGTCAAACTTCATTGTGGATGACGAAGTGCCTGCTCCGCGAGCAGAACTTGTAGATTACAAAGGTTCAGGCTACGATCGTGGCCACATGTGTCCTGCTGGTGATAATAAGTGGGGTTTTGAACCCATGAAGGAATCGTTCTTCCTGACGAATATTTGTCCGCAGGACCACAATCTGAACTGTGGCGATTGGAATGAGTTGGAGATTGCTTGTCGCGAGTGGGCAAACAAGTACGGTGAAATTTACATTGTTGCAGGTCCTATTCTCTATAAAGGTAAACACGAAACAATTGGCCCAAACAGCGTAACGGTTCCCGAAGCATTCTTCAAGGTAGTACTCTGCATGAGCGGAACCCCAAAGGCAATAGGTTTTATCTACAAGAACCAGCCATGCAACAATCCAAAGTCAAGTTATGTCAACAGCATAGACCAAGTGGAGCGCATTACTGGCCTCGACTTCTTCCCAAACTTGCCTGATGAGCTGGAAGAACAAATCGAGGCTACTGCAAATCTTTCTGAGTGGTAGTTCAGCGTTCTCGCGTACGAGTGGGTGTTTGTTCTCATTGGTGAGTAATGTACCGCACGTTGCTTGCAACGTGTGGGTAGGGTGTTTGTGCTGATGTCTACATATTATATATAAGGTGTCATTTTCGCGTGGCCACACGCCCTCGAGCAACGTGCGGTACATTGCATTTCCTCAAGGAACGAACTCCTTACTCACACGTTGCAAGCAACGTGCGGTACGTTACTCACCTCGGTGTACGAACTTCCTACTCTCACGTTGCGAGCAACGTGCGGTATGGAGGCAGAACGGAAAGCGATTCAGCGAAAAAGCCCGCGAGGTTATTGTGTATTAAAAATTATCTGTGTAACTTTGCGGCAAGGGGAAGAGGTTCTCCTTCTCTGCTAGAATACAATATTAACCCTAAAATATTATAGACCAATGGAAAAAAGTGCATTGCAAATTGCCCGCGCTGCCTATCAGCCCAAGCTTCCTCAGGCCCTCAAGGGTGCTGTTGTTGCTAAAGAAGGTGCAGCTACTCAGAGTGTAGGAAATCAGGAGGAAATCAAAGCCCTCTTCCCCAACACCTATGGTATGCCCGTGGTAGAGTTCGTTGCTGGCGAAGCCAAGCAGACCGAAGCTATCAACGTAGGTATCATCCTCTCGGGTGGTCAGGCTCCTGGTGGTCACAACGTAATCAGCGGTCTCTACGATGGTGTGAAGACGCTCAACAAGGATAGCAAGTTGTATGGCTTCCTGATGGGACCTGGCGGTCTCGTTGACCATAAGTATGTAGAGTTCACCGACGAATTTATTGACGAGTACCGCAACACGGGTGGTTTTGACATCATCGGTAGCGGCCGTACGAAGCTCGAGAAGGTGGAGCAGTTTGAGAGCGGTATTGAAATCCTCCGCAAACTCGGCATCAAGGCTCTCGTGATTATCGGTGGCGACGACTCGAACACCAACGCTTGTGTGCTGGCTGAATACTATGCTGCCAAGAACTATGGCGTGCAGGTAATCGGTTGCCCCAAGACCATCGACGGCGACCTGAAGAACGAGCAGATTGAAACTTCTTTCGGTTTCGACACTGCTTGCAAGACTTACAGCGAACTGATCGGTAATATTCAGCGCGACTGCAACTCCGCTCGCAAGTACTGGCACTTCATCAAGCTCATGGGCCGCTCTGCTAGCCACATCGCTTTGGAATGTGCGCTCGAAACTCAGCCCAACGTTTGCTTGATCTCCGAGGAAATTGAGCAGAAGGCAATGAGCCTGGACGAAGTGGTAAGCTACATTGCCAATATCGTGGCTCAGCGTGCTGCCGATGGCAACAACTTCGGTACGGTGCTTATCCCCGAAGGTTTGATTGAGTTCATTCCCGCCATCAAGAAACTGATTGCCGAGCTCAACGAAGTACTGACGGACCCCGCCACTGGCGAGTCGCGTGAATTTGCTAGTGCAGAAGAGCAGATTGCCTTCGTAACCAGCAATATCGCTGCCGACAACCTGGCTGTGCTCAATAGCCTGCCCGCCGACGTGAAGCGTCAGCTCTGCCTTGATCGCGACCCCCACGGAAACGTACAGGTTAGCCTCATCGAAACCGAGAAGCTCCTCTCCGCTATGGTGGCTAAGAAGCTCGCTGAGATGAAGGAGGAAGGAAAGTATGTGGGTAAGTTCAGCGCCCAGCACCACTTCTTCGGCTACGAAGGTCGTTGCGCTGCTCCCTCCAACTACGATGCTGACTACTGCTATAGCCTCGGCTTCAACGCCAGCCGCCTGATTGCTAGCGGTAAGACGGGCTACATGAGTGTGATCAAGAACACCACGGCTCCCGCTGCCGAGTGGATTGCAGGCGGTGTGCCCATCACGATGATGATGAACATCGAGCGTCGTAACGGTCAGAACAAGCCCGTTATCCGCAAGGCACTCGTAGAGCTCGAAGGTGCTCCCTTCAAGTTCTTTGCCAGCAAGCGCGAAGAGTGGGCCCGCGAAACGGCTTACGTATATCCCGGTCCTATCCAGTACTTCGGCCCGACTGAAGTTTGCGACCAGTGTACGAAGACCCTTGCCCTTGAACAAGGCAAATAATCTCTAGTATAAAGGCTCGGCGCTACCACTTATTGATAGGGGTTGTGCCGAGCCATTCTTCTTCTGCTATAGCTTTTCTTCGGAAGTCCTCTTGTTTATTCTAGGAGAAGAAAAGGGGCTTGTGCTATTCTTTAGAACTGCAAGAATTAGACAGACTTATTGCCAAAATCAACCATTGTCAGCACGAAGGCATCATACAGGATACTCTAGACAGCCCAATATGTGGGGCGTGCCAAGGTTGGGAAGAATCGGAAAACGTCGTATTTTCGGTTTCCTTCTCTTGCTCGCCGTCTATATCTATATATTCTATAGCCTGTTCGTGAGTCCCTTCTCCCTGCGTTGGCGCGGCATCTTCCGCGATACGACCTATCCCGAAGGCTATTCCATTCGCGGCATTGACGTAAGCC
>CAMBWV010000260.1 GCA_945871755.1 uncultured Bacteroidales bacterium | reverse complement strand
CATGAAAGTTGGGAGATATCAAGGTGATATCAATGTTATTTCCTAATTTTGCAGCCGAATTTTAGAGTTTTTCAAGAAATGAAGAAGAATAGACTAATTATTTCAGCTATTTTGGCTACCACCCTTACGGCTGCTTCTGCCAACAACGTTCATCCCGATTCGGAAACGATGAATACGCCCACGCTCGTTGCCCCAACGGACGATCAACCGAATAGCGAGGAGAAGGCTAACCCTGCTGCGGAAAGCGCTGACGTGAACCATGCCGCCAGTGATTTTATTGCAGAAGAGGCTCGTCTGGCCAGCATCAACCTGCCACGTTGGACGCCCTCCCCTACTCCGCTGCCTGCCAACGCCACCACGGGCCAGAAGGTGATGGCGAAGTTTGACCCTTCCCTCAAGTTTGGCGGCTACATCGTTGGTAAGTACTCCATCAACGACAGCAAGGAGATTAAGAACGGCCAGCGCGTGAGCAATGGCGGTTTCGACCTCCGCTTCGTCCGTCTCTACGCCAACGGCTACTGCTTCAAGGACTTCTACTACCGTTTCCAGTTGGAGGTCAACGGCGCGCCTGGCGAGGACAAAGGCCCGCGCATTGTCGATGCTTTCGTGGAATGGCAGAAACTTGACTATCTGCGCATTAAGTTCGGACAGTTCAAGCGTAGCTTTGGTTTCGAAAACCCCTACTCTCCCCTGCTCGTGGGCATGGGTTCATACTCGCAGGCCACGATGAAACTGGCCAGCATCAACGACCGAATCGGCGAGCACAAAAGTAGCGGACGCGACCTCGGTGTGCAGGTGCAGGGCGACCTCTTCAAGGCGCAGGACGGCCACCACTGGTTCCATTACCAGGTGGGCATTTTCAACGGCCAAGGCATCAACCATGCCGACAAGGACCGCACGAAGGACTTCATCGGCGGCGCCTGGATTTCGCCCGTCAAGAACCTCTGCATCGGTGGTTTCGGATGGAGCGGTCGCTATGTCAACGAGAAATTCACCGACCCCACCAAGCAACTGTCCGCCACGCGCCGCGACCGCTGGGGACTGGGTCTCAAGTATGAAGACAAATGGACCGTGCGCGGCGAATATATGTCGTCGAAGGGCGGTATCGTTTCCAACATCAACGCGCCGAAGAAGTCCGACGCCTGGTACGCCATGGTGGGTGCACCGCTTTTCAAGAACTTCAAGCTCTACGGTCGCTGGGACTGCTATCGCGATGCGAAGACGTGGAACAGTCTGCAAACCAACTGGGGGCTTTCGGCCAACTACAACCTCGGCAAGAACCTCATCTTCCAGGCCAACTACACCTTCACCGACAAGCGCGGCACACCCAAACCCGCCAACCACGTCAACACCTTCGACGTACAGGTGTACGCCCGTTTCTGACAACCCAAACAGCCAGCACAATTGAGTATTTTCTCACGATAATAAGTTTATTTCCATGTCCTTACTTAGTATTTTTTCGACTAACGGTGATAAAGGCCAAGCCGCCAATGGCAAGAAGCGCAAATGGATAATTTCAGCCGTGCTTCTCTTCGTTGTCATCGCCACCTTCTGTGTATGGAAAGCCCTACAGCCGAACCAACTGGAAATCGTCTTGGTGGAAACCACCGAGAAAGCCAACCAACTGCCTTCCCCGAAGGAATTTATCGCCACCCTCTATATGGGCAACGAAGTGCGACGCGACACCCTCAAGACCTTCGGCGAGAAGGCCTCCTTTGGAGAGATTGACCCTGTGTATGAAGACAAGGAAGTGCGCCTCACCATTGAGGGAGACCACTACCTGAGCATCGATACCACCTTTACGCTCACCTCTGGCACGCTTGAAGTCGGCATGCAGCGCGACGTCGAAAAGTACGGCCGCATCCGTTTCCACCTCTGGGACCCCTACATGGGCGAAATGATTTCTGGCTGCAAGATGAAGGTGGGCCCCATGGACGTCACCACAGGTTCGGAGGGCGAAGTGGACATTCTGATTCCCCTCGCCCAGCAGGCAAAGCAGTACAATCTCTCTGCCGACATTCCCCTGGCCGACAGCATTCTCGAGATGCCCTGCACCGAAGACAACTTCGTATGCGTACACCCCTCCATGGCTAAAGATGCCAAGAAGGCAATCCAAGAAGAGTTGAACGAGATTATCGAACACGACGCTCGCTACAGAAGTAAAAATTAGTCTCAAGCAGCCCAAGCCCCATCAGCTTGCATGCAACCCAACCATCCAGCAAAAGCCAGCCTCCACAGCTGGCTTTTGTTGGATAAATACGGCAACGCAACCGCAATAACACAAAGTGCCTCAACTAGTTCGACTCGTCGATTTCTTGCGAATCGGCTTCTGGTTCTGAGGCAAATTCTGGGGCAAGCTGATAATAAGGAGCGTGCGGGGTGCCCAGCTTGACGAAGAGGCCGCGCTCTATCCAGCCTGGGAGGTTACGGCAGGTGCGTGGCTTGGAATAACCCGTTACAGATTGAATGTTGGCACGCGTGAGGAGGGGCCCATGGCCCGTAGCCAAGAGGGCGCGAATCCTTTGTGCCACTTCCTCGTCCGTGAGGTTGGAAATATTACGATGCTTCACGCTAACACGATGGAAGTGCAGGTCGTTGTTCATCGCAAGGACCAATTCCTTTTTGGGAGTGAAGGAAATGCCGCGGATTTTCAGATTGCGCGCAATCTGATTATCGTCACTATCCGTGATGGGCTTATCAGAACCAATGCGTAGCCCAAGCATTCCCAGCTCGGGCAATTCCACACGGTCGCCACAGAGCAGGCGCTCTGTAACATAAGCAGCGAGGAATGAGAGTGCGGCCTTGACATCTGCGGCATGGAGCGTGGTAGATTTCTCAGCTTCTTCGCAGATTTTGTCCAAATCAATTTTGTTCTGTGTCACCACAACAGGATAATAACCATCGGGGGTATCGCCAGCGTGGGGAAGTTCGAATAAATCAAATGGAATGGTTGGCATAAATATTGATTGTTATGTGATTTTTTAGAGGTAATAGTGGTTGTTGAGCAAGGTATCGCCGTTCATATTAAAGGTATCGCCGTTCATATTAAAGGTATCGCCGT
>CAMBWV010000259.1 GCA_945871755.1 uncultured Bacteroidales bacterium | reverse complement strand
ATCGTATTGAAAACTTCCTCTGACAATGCTAAAGTCAATCTAGAGAATGCTACCGTTACGGTCAATCGTATTCGACCCAATGCTACAGTCGATATGGGCACTGGCTACATCGCACCCTCAGGTGATTTGGATTCTCAACTGATGACTGCACCATCCTTTGCTGGTTGGGCAGGAACAGAAACAGAAACGGGAGCATATTCTTGGCAGTTCATTCCCCAAACCTTGGTGAGAAATGCTGGAGCTGATGTGAATCCCTCTTATTCATCTGCGGCCGATAACGACTATGTAGGTATCACCATTCGGACTATTGACAATAACGAATACTACATTGTCAAGAAACTCTCTGAAATCAAGGTTACGTCCGTTGACCATGATAGAGACCATACAGACGGAAGCTATATCAAGCGTTGGTATCCAGGCCACCACTATAAATATACCATCACGATTACCAAGAAGGGTATCACAGATATTACAGCTACGCTCTTAGATTGGAACACAGTGAATGCTGGTGATATCGGCATTGACCTTGAAGATTAACCTCGTATCATAATCTGTTTCAACAAAGCAGACAAACAAGAATCATGCAAACCCCTATCAGAAATATTCTGTTCCTTATTATAATGGCGTTGTCATTGCAGGCCCTCGTGGCTTGCAGTGATGATGCTATTGTATCAGGTGGATATGATGAAGGCAAGACATCGATTGAGTTGATGGTCGGTGGGGTAGGCGAGGGGAATGCTGCGCGGTCGCGTGCTATTACCGAAGACCCCGAAGATGTGGAAAAGCGAGGCGTACTCCCTGCGGGAACGGCCCTCTATATGGTTATGAAGAGCGAGGACGCTTCCTCTGATTCGCTCTATTCTGTAACAAAGGGCGTGACAGGAACTGCCAATGATGAGAAAATCAGTCCGATAGATTTCACCGAAACTGGTTGCACGCGCTATTGGGACGACTGCTTTGCCCGCAATGCAAACCTGACCATCTATGCGGCCTGCTCGCCAGGGAGCACGAAGGTGATAGAGATTGGTGGCAAAACCGAATACGATTATCCTTGGACCACCCTGCCCACAACGGGGGCTTGGTCGAATAAAGCCATTTCGCCCAAAATCGCAAATTGGACCGTTTCGGTAAATCAGACAGCAGAAACCTTGCGCGATGAGGACCTCTGCTATAGCAATAATATCTCGAAATACACGGAAGGAACAGTACAGGACAAGCGGTTGAAGTTCAATAGCGGAACGCGCAAGTTCGACCAAGGCAACCTCTGCTTCTACCACGCCCTCTCGTGGATTACGTTCGAGATTATCCGCGATACGGAAAGCTTCACGGCCCAAGAATTTCAGTTTGCCACAGGCACCAATATCAAGCTGACCAACTTCTACACGAAGAACACCGAGTTTGATATTCCCACGGGAGAGTTCACAGGCGCTTACTCTTCGCAGACCATCCAGACGATGGCACAGCGAGCAACGGCCACAACGGGCAGCGCCTTTACCCTTGATGCCTTGGTGATGCCGACCACCGACATGAGCAGTACGACCAAAGGCGATATCCATCTAATCATTGCCAACAACGAGTACAATCTATCGAAGAAGGAACTGTTGGACAAGATTCAAGCGTCGGACAAGACCAACCATCTGATAGAAGAAAAGAAGCTCAAGCCCGGTGTCCACTATGTATTCAAATTACGCATAGGCAAGACCAAGATTAAGGAAATCACCGCCACGATATTGGACTGGGAAACTGTCACCGCCGACACGCATACTCCCAGCAACGCCAAGGTAACCCTGAGCCTCGAATACCGAACGGGAACAGAGAAGGATGCTTACATCTATCGCGCTGCCGAGACAACCACCAATATCACAGGCGACATCCTTTCCGAAACAGGTAAGGGCTATGTGTGGGCTACAGGTTACGAAGGACCAAATGTCTATACAACTTCTGGTGATTCCCTCAAATCAACTTGGTACTGGCCCGACAACAAAACCTTCTACCATTTCCGCGCCATCGCGCAGCAGTCTGCCCCTGCCCTTACGATTGTTGACGGCAACGACTGCGTAGCCTTGACATCGGGAGATTCTTACAAGGACGTGTGCTGGGGAGCTCCCTTCCCCAAGATGGAGCCCAGCACCAAGTTCGTGTACAGTCTGACCAATGGTTTTGCAGGAACAGACGGCCACCAGATTCACTATGCCATCGGTGCCACCGAAAGTCCGTTGAAACTCCTCCTCTTCCACGTGATGAGCGATGTAACCATCAACATCAGTAGTGTGACGGGTGATGCCAAGGTGGACTTGGGCGATGGAACAAGCACCAAGACCGAGATAAAACTCAACAAAATCTATACCGAAGGCCGCGTACAGCTGGGCAATGGTCTCGTCTTGGGCACTGACACGCAGACGGGCACGCACACCTTCCCATTGAAAGGCGGCACCAGCCTGACGTGGTCCAACTACGGAGCCATTCCGCAATCCCTCGCAGGTGTTGTGCTGGAGATAACCACCCCTGACCACAACCATTATCTTATAGATTTGGCCAACGTTAAGGCATCAGCAAGTAATATCTCTTCGAAGAATGTGCAGAATCCCTATGCCATCGTAGATGGAAAATGCACCATCAATCGTTGGTATCCCGATTATAAATATACTTACACGTTCACACTTTCTAAGAAAGGCGTGACAGGCATCACCTGTACCATCTTAGAATGGGAAGAAGTAACGGCCGACGACGAAGTAATTCAAATACAATAATCCATGCGACCCACACCATATATATATATAATAGGTCTCCTCAGTTTGCTAGCCGCAGCCTGTAGCGATGATATCCAGTCCACCTATACCGTAGGCGCAGAGCACAATGCTATAACTTTGCGCGCAGCTATCGGTTCGGGCGAGGAGGAAGTGGCTTCTCGTGCGCCGGACCCTTCGCATGCGAATCATGTTGCGTTCAATTCAGGTTTGTTGCACCTGCGTGTGGATGGTACATGGAAGGGGCATTCGCCCGAGGCCATTCATAAGGAAACCTTCGGTACGGTAGGCTATGAATACGAAGGTGGCATATTGAAGCA
>CAMBWV010000258.1 GCA_945871755.1 uncultured Bacteroidales bacterium | reverse complement strand
GGTCGCCCTGACGCAGCCCAGGCATAGAGGCAGGGGTGTCAATGGCCACCTGCGTGACAAAGCAGCCGCGCACCACCAGCAGCACCAATAGGGCTACGAGCAGTGCAGGCAGGAATCGCTTCAGTGCGAGCAGCACGAGCGAAGGAATACGTTTGCCGAGGATATATCGTTTCATAGAAATAGGATAGCGTCTATGAATCTACCTATTTAATGTCGCCCACCCACTTGAACAGGCGGCTCCAGCGCACTTTGCCGTCCAGCCAACCATAGTCGGGCGACAGGCTGAGCCATACGAAGAGCGGTTTGCCAACGATATGGTCCTCGGGCACGAAGCCCCAGAAGCGCGAGTCGGCAGAATTGTCGCGGTTGTCGCCCATCATCCAGTAGTAGTCCATCTTGAATGTGTAGGAAGTGGCCACTTTGCCGTTGATCAGAATCTTGCCGTTCTTCACCTGTAGGTCGTTGTCTTCATAGACGCGGATGCAGCGCTCGTAGATGGGCAGGTTGTCAAGCGTCAGTTGGATGCTTTCACCTCGCTTGGGTATCCAGATGCCGTCCTTTCCGCCATAGTTGGCTGTTGTCCAGTCCTTCTGTAGATTGAGCGGGAAGAGTTCTTCGCTGGCAGGCAACGGATAACGCTTGGGGTTGGGTTGTATGATACCGCGCTGGGTGAGTTCGTGGAGCACCTTGCGGGTCATGGAGAAGCCAAGGCCATTCTCAAAATACATAAACTCCTCGCCCGTGATGCCCAGTTCCTTGATGGTTTCCTCGCTGGGCATTTCCAGGAATTTTACGTCGTAGCGCAGTTGCATTTCCTCGGGCCAGAACATGGGCTTTCCGTCTAGGAAAATAGTGTCGCCACTGATTTTGAGCCGCTGTCCGGGCAGGCCCACGCAGCGCTTGACATAGTTCTCGCGGCGGTCTGTGGGGCGGGCAATCACCTCGCCAAACACATCAGGGTTACTCTTGATGAGGTTCGAGCCTACGTTGTAGATATACTCATATTTGCGCAGGCGGCCTTCGGCGGTCGAATCGTTGAAGGCGGGCAAGGGCTGGCCTGCTTGTGCGGCCTCGGCCAGCTGTTGATAACCGATACTATAGGCCATGCTGTAGTAGTCGCGTGCCAGATAGTCCTCGGCAGTAGCCACCGTGTCGCCCGAGGGATAATTGAACACCACGATGTCGCCTAGCTCTACCTGTCCCAAACCCTTCACGCGGCGATAGTCCCAGTGGGGGTACTCCAGGTAACTCTTGCAGCCGAGGATGGGCATGGTGTTCTGCGTCAGCGGCATGGTCAACGGGGTCTGCGGAATACGCGGGCCGTAACTGAGTTTCGACACGAGCAGGTAGTCGCCCGTGAGCAGGGTCTTCTCGAGCGACGACGAGGGAATGACATAGTTCTGGAAGAAGAACTGGTTGAGGAAATATACGCCGATGAGGGCAAATACGATGGCGTCCACCCAACTCATGATAAAGCGGACGGTCGGGCTCTTGGAGGTCTTCCACCATCCCCATTTGATTTTCTTGGAAATAAAAACGTCGTAGATGAAGGGCAGGACGAGCAATCCCAACCAGGATTCCACCCAGTAGAGGAAGGCAAGGTAGAGCGCGGTCACGATGGAGAACTTCACCCACTGCTTGGCGCGTGGTTTGGGCTTCTTGGCGGGCTGCTCGGGCTGTTGGGCCTGTGGTTTGTCCTGCTCAATGGGAATTTGCTGTGTGCTCGTTGGTTCGGCGGGCGTTACGGTTTCTTCTGGTTTTTCTATTTCCGTGTGCTTGTCTGTCATATCGGGTTGTGTGTTTGCGGTGGAGCATTTTCTGGGAAACGTGTGCCCCTTTCCTATTATATAATGGTATAGGCGGGAGAATCTGTGCGGGATTATTGCACGAGTTCGCCCATCATGTCGTCGATGGTGAGTAGTCCTTGGTGGTGGGCCGTATATTCAGCGGCGAGGACAGCACCGAGGGCAAAACCGCGGCGGCTGTATGCGCTGTGCGTGATTTGTATGTAGTCGGCGGGGCTGTCGTAGGTGACGGTGTGTATGCCTGGCACTTCGTCGCGGCGGAAGGCGTCAATGCGCAGGGCCTCTGCGGGGGCGGGGGCAGCGGGTGTCACTGAGCCATCGGCATTGTGCACCTCGCCGAGCGTCCAAGCCGTTTTGCGGTCCATGTTTGCGCAAATCTGCTCTGCAAGGGTGATGGCCGTTCCGCTCGGAGCGTCAAGTTTGTGTACGTGGTGCACCTCCTCCATCCGTACGTCGTATTCGGGGAAGCGGTTCATAAGGCGCGCCAGAAACTTGTTCACTTCGCTGAAGATGGCCACGCCGAGGGAGAAGTTGCTGGCCCAGAAGAGGGTTTTCCCTTCCTCAGTGCAGGCGCGGCGCACGTCGGCTTCGTGGTCGGCGCGCCATCCTGTGCTGCCGCTGACCACCTTCACGCCAGCGGCCCAAGCACGCTGGTAGTTGGCAAAGGCAGCCGTGGGGTTGGTAAATTCGATGGCCACATCGGCACTGGCGAAGGCGGGCGAAGTGAAATCGTTTTGGTTGTCGAGGTCAATGATGGAAACAATCTCGTGGCCGCGTTGGCGCGCTATTTCTTCGATGATATGGCCCATTTTGCCATATCCTATTAGGGCTAGTTTCATTTTGGTTTTGTTTTTTGTTGGGCTGGATTTTCTAGATATTCTAGATTATCTAGAGATTCTAGAGCTTCCAGCCATGATAATATGCAATCCGCGTGCCGCAAAGGTAGAGAAAATATTTGTATTGGGTGTTAACTTGGCTTGGGTTTCCGCTCCTTTGGCTAGTCTAAACCTTGTTTTTTGCTGAAATCTAGGAGCGTAGGCGGCTATTCCAGCGAAAAATCCTTACCTTTGCCTCCTTCTTTTAGACTCCGCTTTAGCGATTTCACTTATTCCTATTATATATATAAATATGCGTACTTCCAACATTTTTCATCGTATGCTGGTGCTCCTGCTCCTGGTGGCAGGCAGCGGCTTGGGCTTCATTCTTGCCCAAACCAGCCCAAGCATTCGCCCATTGGCCTTCGACGACAACGCAGTTATGAACCGTA
>CAMBWV010000257.1 GCA_945871755.1 uncultured Bacteroidales bacterium | reverse complement strand
TTGGCGGCGGCATGGGCAATGTGGCGCGCGGTGCGGATGGCAGTCGAGTTTACGACAATACGAAGCGACGCAAGAGCAAAGCCTCTAGCCGTCCCCGCAATGCCTACGAGCCCATTCTCAACCTTTCGCCCGAGGTCAGCGGTGCACCGCGCTGGCTCGAGGGTGCGCGCTACTACCTGCAATGGGCGGGAATGCCCATGAGCGTGTATTCGCCCAGTCAGGGACAGAACGACTATACGGACGACTACCAATGCCGCGGTGCGTGGGTGAACTACCTCGCGGGCGGCTCACGGGTTTACCCGAAAGGCGAAGGCTTGCGAATTCCCATTGACTGTTCCTTTGGATTCCATTCGGACGGAGGTGACAAGCCAGGCAACGAGTTAGTCGGCACGCTCTCCATCTATACGACAACCTCGCAGGGCGGAAAGTTGGGCGATGGCAGCTCGCGAAGAGCCTGTGCACGATTGAGCGATGCGGTTTACAAGAGTATCATGAACGATGTTTCTCGCCTGATGGAACCTCAATGGCGTGGGCGCAAGAGTGTGGACCGCGGGTACAACGAATCGTCCACGCCTGTGGTCCCTGCAATGCTCCTCGAACTCCTTTCGCACGAGAACTTTGCCGATATGCGTTGGGGGCTTGACCCGCGCTTCAAGTTTGTTGTGGGCCGTGCCATCTACAAGGGCATACTCCGCTTCATCAGTACCCGCAATGATACGGACTATGTGGTACAACCTCTTCCTGTGAGCCGTCTAGCAGCTGTTGTGAACGAAGAAGGCAAGGCGCAAATTTCTTGGCGACCTGTAGAGGACCCGATTGAGCCAACCGCTACGCCCCAAGGCTATATCGTCTATCAGCGCATTGGCGATGCCGACTTTGACAACGGCACCCTTGTCCAAGATACCATATATATATGTAAGATTCCCAAGGACAAGGTGGTCAGTTTCCGCGTCGCGGCTGTCAATCAAGGCGGCCAAAGCATGCCCTCCGAGATACTTTCCGTGGGTATCAGCAGCCATTCGGCCGCACCGCCCGTGCTGGTCATCAATGGTTTTACGCGTGTGAGTGGTCCCGACGATTTCGTAAGCAGTGACGACCAGCAGGCGGGCTTCCTCGCTTGGCAAGATGACGGTGTGCCCGACGGCAGACTGCTGGAATATGCTGGCGCGCAGAAGGAATTTTCCCGCAGCGTGGAATGGACGGACGATGATAGTCCTGGTTTTGGTTCGAGCAATGGCGAGTACGAGCAAATAGTCATAGCAGGCAACTCCTTTGACTATCCTGCCCTGCACGGACGCTCCATCCTCCGCGCTGGTCACAGTTTCGTTTCGCTCAGTCGCGAAGCCGCTTGCAGTATGTCGGACAGTCTCCTTGCCGCCCAATACTCCGTCATCGACCTGATTCTAGGCAAACAAAAACAGACGAAGTTGGGCCGCCCAGGCGTGCACCCCTTGGACTTCAAGACGTTTGATGCACCGATGCAAAAACTACTCACTACGTTCTGCCGCGCTGGTCGCAACGTATTTGTGTCGGGCTCGTATGTAGCCTCCGACCTTTGGCACAATCCCCTTGCCCCTTCCTTGGAGGATGACCGCAACTTTGCCCGACAAATTCTCAAATACCAGTGGCGCGACGACAAGGCCAGCACCTGCGGACAAATTCGCGCGATACCCTCACCTCTTCTTTCAGGTGAGTCTAAACACCATCCAATGGCAAATGTTTTCGGCTATTGGAACAAGCCCAATGAAACTTCCTACGTAGTGGAATCTCCCGACTGCATCATTCCAGCCGACGCAGCTGCCGTTGGTGCTTTCCGATATGCGGAGGGCGGCAAGCCCGCAGGCATTGTCTTTGGCGGCAATGCCACGGACCATTGGCGCACGGTGGTTTTGGGTTTCCCCTTTGAGAGTATCTGCTCCTCGGAAGTACGCGATGCGATGATGCAGCAGATTCTCACATTCTTCCAGCCGTAGATTCCCCGCTCCGTCCTCTGCCATCAGCATACAAGAAGGAAGCCTGTCCACGCCCATCCTTCCAAACTCCTCCATAAGGCGAAAGGCATCATCTTTTTTACCTTAATATTTGGGCGGTACGACAGAAATCTGTACTTTTACACGACAAAAACGAATCACAAACATAAACTTCTAATAACCAAACCATGAAAGCATTTGTATTTCCCGGTCAGGGCGCACAGTTTGTAGGTATGGGCAAGGACCTGTACGAGAAGCACCCCTCCGCCAAGAAACTTTTTGAAAAGGCCAACGATATCCTCGGTTTCCGCATCACGGACATTATGTTTGAAGGTACGGACGAGGAATTGAAGCAAACGAAGGTGACGCAGCCTGCCGTTTTCCTTCACAGCGTTATCAGCGCTCTCTGTCTGGGCGAAGAATTCCAGCCCGATATGGTGGCAGGCCACTCTCTCGGTGAACTGTCGGCCCTCGTGGCTGCCGGCTGCCTCGATTTCGAGGATGGTCTGCGCCTCGTAGCTGCCCGTGCAATGGCCATGCAGCAGGCTTGCGAGATGAACGCTGGCACAATGGCCGCTATCATCGCGCTGCCCGACGAGAAGGTAGAAGAAATCTGCCAGGAAGTATCGAAGGAAACGGGTGTCGTTGTTGGTGCCAACTACAACTGCCCCGGCCAGCTCGTCATCTCGGGCGAAGTGGAGGCTATCAACGTGGCCTGCGCCCGTCTGAAGGAGGCTGGTGCCAAGCGCGCACTCGTGCTCCCCGTGAGCGGTGCCTTCCATAGCCCGCTGATGCTCCCCGCACAGCAGCAACTTGAAGAGGCCATCGCCAAGACGACCTTCCACACGCCAAAGTGCCCCGTCTATCAGAACGTGGATGCACTGCCCCACACAGAGCCCGAAGAAATCAAGCAGAACCTTATCAAGCAACTCACGGCTTCCGTACTCTGGACGAAAGAAGTGCAGAATATGCTTGCCGCAGGTGCCACGGAATTTACCGAGTGCGGCCCTGGCAAGACGCTCCAAGGCATGATTGCCAAGATTGCCAAGGGCGTGGCCGAAGTAACCCTCAAGGGCGTCGGCGAATAACCTTCCTGATTCAGAACAGAACCAACCTT
>CAMBWV010000256.1 GCA_945871755.1 uncultured Bacteroidales bacterium | reverse complement strand
GAGGAGAAAAAGTGTAGGTTTCATTAGATTATGATTTTAGAGGTGAATAAGATTTACTACTTGGGGAGGCACATTTCAGGCTGAATGGATGTGCGCATATAATATAATGTACACGCGCGTGCGCATATATAAGTAGGTACGCGCGCGAGGCTTCCACAAGTGTGGGCCTACTTGCTACCTGCAAAACTACAAAAAAAAAGAATACGACTACCTGTAAATGGAAAAATAAATGCCGAGCGCGGACTTTTTTGAAGGCATTGGCAGATTTACCACTCCCTCACCTATCCCTGCACATGGGAAGAAAAAAATTTTTACTTTTTTCGGAAAAACATTTGGCCGTATCAAACATTGTACATACTTTTGCGGTGTACTACAACGCTATGACACAGAAACACCTCTCCGAGGTACGTGATTTTCTTCTAGAAATACGAGGTTTCCTACTTGAAATAAAAGGTTTCCTACTTGAAACACAAGGCTTTCTCCTAGAAATACAAGGCTTTCTCCTAGAATTACGGGATTTTCTCTCTGAGGTACGTGATAACATCTTTGAAGTACGAAGTCGAAACCGCTCAAGGAGCAGAATATTAACCCCAAAAATCATACACACATGATTGAGATTAAGAATTTAAGTTTTAGTTATGGCAAGCGCAAGCCTTTGGTGTTAGACAACTTTTCGCTTTCGCTGCAGCCTGGGCGCATCTACGGCCTCCTGGGCAAGAACGGAACAGGCAAGAGCACGCTGCTTTATCTCCTATCGGGCCTGCTGCGCCCTCAGCAAGGCTCTGTCATGATACAGTTGGAGGACGGCGATTGGCAGGAACCGCAGTTGCGCCAGCCCGAATTGTTGCGCGAGATTATGATCCTGCCTGAGGAGGTGGATATGCCGAAAGTGACGCTGAGCGAATACGTCAGGCTGCACCGCCCCTTCTACCCCCGTTTCAGCCAAGAGATACTGGAGGCAGGTCTGCAGGAGTTTGACCTCCCGCTCGACCTCAACCTCGGCGCGGTGTCGATGGGCCAGAAAAAGAAGGCCCTTGTCTGCTTCGCCCTGGCCGCCAACACGCGCATCCTCCTCATGGACGAGCCGACCAATGGCCTTGACATTCCCGCCAAGAGTCAGTTCCGGAAAATCATTGCCCGCCATGCCACCGAGGATCGTACGATTGTCATCTCCACGCACCAGGTGCGCGACATCGAGTTCCTGCTCGACCACATCCTCTGTATCAGCGGCAGCCACCTGCAACTGGACAAGTCGGTGCAGGAAATCTGCGATTGCCTCTGCTTCCAGCAGGTGGAAACGGGTGTTACCCCTTCCGATTGTCTCTACAGCGAGCCCTCCATGCGTGGCGAGGCCGTCATCACGGCCAACGAGGCAGGCGTGGAAACTACGCTCAATCTTGAACTCCTCTTCAACGCCTTGCAGGTGAATCCCGAGGGCATCCTCCGACATCTGCAAGAGAAATAGAACCACGCTCTTTATTCTCCCCACTTTTTCATCCAAAATATTAAGAATATGAATGCTATCAATTTCACGCGCTTGGGCCATCTATTGAAACTGGACCTCGTGCAAAACCGCAAGAAATACTTACAATTTTCGCTGGGCCTCCTCTTGGGGCACCTGATGATTCAATACTTCACCTTCCATCATGTGTTGAACATTGAATGGAACATCGAGAGATATGGTATGGAGTATGCCATGGATAATCTCAACCAAGATTTATCGCCGTCCATTTTCTTTTTCTTCGGCGTTGTCATTTGCATTGCTATGTCTTCGCTCTTCAATCATCTGCCCGAGAAGATCAATCGCACCTACTACTTGATGCTGCCCGCTTCCAACGCCGAGAAGGTGCTCTCTCGCGCCATCATTTGTCTGGGCATTATCCCTGTGATGTTCTTGGTCACGCTTGTGGGTGCCGACCTCATTCGTATGGCGATTTATCCCATGAGGGGCACTTACATTGGCACGATGCTGCCGCTCATCTTCAAGGAGACGTGGACGGCCATCAGCACGTTCTTCAGCATTCTCTTCCAAATGTCTTCCGAATGGAGACTTCTGGACGTACGTATGGCTTGGTTTGTAGTAGGCTTTGGCTTTTGGGGACTGAGTTGCTTTGCCTTGGGTAGCATTGTTTTCCGTCGTCGCGCCTTCATCTTTACCTTCATCACACTGATTGTCCTCTTCGTAGCCTTCTCATTGGTAGCAACACACTTGCCTGGCAGTTTCCGCTTGCATTATAGCAGGCCTATGCTCGATGTCCTCGGCATCGTCTTCATCATCCTGTTCTACGTGGCCGCGGTGGCTCAGTTCTGGCTCACCTGGCGGCTGTTCACCCGCACACAAGTAATTCCCCGCAAACTATTTGGCAAATGATTTTCAAGGAAGGCTTACCCATTTATGTACAGATGGCAGAACGTCTTTCGGATGAAATCCTGCAAGGCACGTATGTCGTCGATTCGAAGATTCCCGGCGTGCGCGAATACTCCGCACTGCTGGAGGTGAATGTCAATACGGCCGTCAAGGCTTACGACTATCTGTCCCAGCGCGGCATTATCTACAACCGCCGCGGCCTGGGCTATTTTGTCAGCCCCGAAGCCCGCACGCTGATTCTCGAGACTCGCCGCGAAGAGTTTCGCAAGGAGGTGCTCCCCGACTTTATCCGCCGTATGCGGTTGTTGGAAATACCGCTATCCGTTGTTGAAGCGGCCTATCAGGAGGCAGAGCAGGCGGGAAACGTTCCCTCTAAGGCATAAAAAAAGGCAGGCAAAGCTGTTACAAACAAACTACCTGCCCGTTCATTTAACATGAGGGCTTGACCAACCAAGTTCCGCCAAGCCCTCGCAAAACCATCGCACTGAATCATCATGAAACGCATCTTTATGGTGGCCGCTCTGGCCTGTGCCGCCACCATCACTAACGCACAAAATCCGCAGACCATCACGCTTGAGGGCACGGTCAGAGACTCCCTGACCCGTAGCCCCGAACCCTACGCCACCATCCGCGTCATGGCCAATGGCGCCACCAAGCCGCTGAGAGCCGTGGCCGCCGATGCCAATGGCCACTTCCGCTTGACGTTGCCCAAAGCGGGCACCTATCGCGTGG
>CAMBWV010000255.1 GCA_945871755.1 uncultured Bacteroidales bacterium | reverse complement strand
CAGGAAGCCCGAAGGGATTCCCTGAAACTAGGAAGCCGCAGGCTTCCGTTGAAACCAGGGAGCGAAGCGACCGTTGAAACTAGGAGCAAAGCGACATAGGTCGCGCAGCGACCGCTATTCTCCCAATCGTCCCAAGGCCTTATCCAGAATGCTGCGAGTAATCATCACGTCAATTTGGGCATCAATGCGCTCGCTGTTCGCTTGCAACCAAGCCGTTTGTGCGCCCAGCAGGTCGCTAGTCGTGACGACACCTTCTTTGTGGCCCACTTGCGCCACGCGCAGGTTTTCCTCAGCCTTTTCCAGGTTGCGCTCGCTCAGTTGGAGTTTTCGGTTAGCCTCGTTGGCGCGCAGGCGGCTTTGGCTCACTTGCAGTTGCACCTTCTCGCGGGCCTCGTCCAGGTTGAGGCGGGCAATCTGTGCCTCCGCCTTGGCCGAGCGCACCTTGTAGCGGCCTTCGCCCCAGTTCCACACGGGCACCTTGAGCGTCACGCCCACATTCCAGATGCCGCGGAAACGCTTCTCAAAGCCATTCACCAGCGAGGGATAGGTCGTGGCATAACCGCCCATCAGTGCCAGGTGGGGCAGGAAGTCGCTGCGCTGCACCTGCACCTTCGCATCATAGATGTTCACGGCCGTTTGCAGTTGGCGCAGTTCGGGCCGCCCCTCCCATTGCACACTATCGTTGCTCGCCAAGGGCATGGGCACGGCCGAGAGGTCCTCCACCTTTTCCTCGGCCAGTTGGGGCGACGATTCGAGCGGCAGACCACAAAGTTGGCAGAGCAGCATGCGCGAGAGGGTCAGACCGTCCTGCACCTTGAGCAGCGTCATTTCTGCCTCGTTGAGTTTCACACTCACATTGAGCGCATTGGCGCGCGTAGCCACGCCTTCGCGGATGAGCGCCTCGACGTCCTTGTTGAGTTGCTGGAGCATGTCGCGGTAACTGATGGCCAGCCGCTCTTTGTTGGCGAGCGAAACCACTTGCCAATACGCCTGATCCACTTGCAGGATAACCTCCTGGCGGCTGCCGCGCAATTTCTCCTGCGCGATGTCCTCGGCATAGTGGGTGATTTGGTTGTAGGCGCGAATCTTTCCGCCCATGTAGAGGGGCTGCGTGAGCAGAACAGCGCCTGCCACGGCATTGCGCGTGTCCGTGTGGAAGGCATCCACCACGCCCTGCCCCACTCCATTGACCGCGCCTGCCACCGTCGGCATCACCTGTCCCACCTTTTGCACGAGTGAGGCCAGTTCGGGATGCTGCTGTACGATTTGCGTCATGGCCTGCGTGAGGTTGCCCGCCATGTTCGTGCCCAGATTGGAGAGCGTGGCCTTCTGCTCATCGCTCAGCAGCGATATTTCTTGGCTCGTAAATAGATAGCCAGCGGCCAGCGAAACCTTGGGCAGATAGTTGGTGCCCGCCGCCTTGCGGTCGTAGGTGGCCTTCTCGGCCGCTGTCTGCTGGATGCTCAATTGCTTGTTTTGCTTCAGGGCCAACTGTCGGCAATCGTCCAGCGTGTACGTATGCTGTGCAACCATGCCGAGGGGCAGACCGAGCAGCAGGAGAGTAAATAGGATTTTCTTCATACGATTCATCTTTCTTTAGGGCGGAGGGGCGCGCCTCTCTACCGAGCAAGTGCAAAGGTACGTATAATTATGGGGAGCAGAAAGCGGGAACGGAATTATCGACCAATTGAAAAGGGATCAAGGCGAAAATTTTCCGTTCTCAGCAAGGGGGAAACCGTTGCAGTTCCCGTCATTCCCGTTCCGCTGCCGCACAAAGTCAGCGTCTCAGGGCCGCGAGACGATCGTCCCGCGCCCCTGAGACGATCGTCTCGCGGCCCTGAGACGATCGTCTCGCGGCCCAGAGACGCTGACAATCTCAGAGATGGGAACGGAAATGACGGCGGAACGTTTCGGTGGGAAGGCAAGAAGGATGAACTTCTTCCTCATTTCTTGACCAGCAAGGCACAGCACATCGCCTTCGCCCCCTATCGCCGCCCCCTCGCCAGCAGAAAAACTCAGGGCAAGGGAATATTCTCCGCCCTTTGTGGCTCACTCTGCCAAAAATTTGTAATTTTGCAACGGCTTGCGCACTGTGCCTAGCCCCTTCCACCTGCATCAAACAACTACCATAATAAAAAAAGAATGAAAATCCTAGTTATCAACTGCGGTAGCAGTTCTATCAAGTACAAGCTTTACGAGATGGACGACCAGTCTGTACTGGCCGCCGGTGGTATCGAGAAAATCGGCCTCGAGGGTTCCTTCCTCAAGACCAAAATTAACGGCGAAACCAAGATTATTGAGTCGCCCTGTCCCACGCACACCGAGGGAATCCGTCTGATGTTCGACACCCTGCTCAATCCCGAATATGGCGCCATCAAGAGCCTGGACGAAATCTCGGCCGCTGGCCATCGCATCGTGGCTGGCGGACGCTTCACGCAGAGCCAGATTGTGACGCCCGAAATGCTCGAAGAGTGGCACCAGTACATGGAACTCGCCCCGCTGCACAGCCCCGCCCACCTCAAGGGCTACGAAGCCGTGCGCGAGATGCTGCCCCAGTTGCCCCAGGTCTTCGTGTTCGACACCGCCTTCCACCAGACCATGCCCGAGCATGCCTTCATGTATGCCGTTCCTTATAAGTATTACGAGCAGAACAACATCCGCCGCTGGGGCGCACACGGCACTAGCCACCGCTTCGTGACGGCCCGCGTGTGCGAGTTTCTCGGCGTGAAGCCCGAAGAGCAGCGCATCATCACCTGCCACATTGGCAACGGTGCCAGCATCTCAGCCGTGAAGTTCGGCAAGTGCGTTGACACCTCCATGGGCTTGACGCCCCTCGAAGGATTGATGATGGGTACGCGCAGCGGCGACGTTGACCCCTCCGCCGTATTGAGCATCATGAAGAAGGAAGGCTTCACGCCCGACCAGATGAGCGACCTTCTCAACAAGGAGAGCGGCATGAAGGGCATCAGCGGCGTGAGCAGCGATATGCGCGAAGTAGAGGCTGCCTGCCGCGAAGGCAATGACCGCGCCCGCCTCGCCCTTGAGATGTACAACTACCGCATCAAGAAGTACATCGGTGCCTATGCCGCCGCCATGGGAGGCGT
>CAMBWV010000254.1 GCA_945871755.1 uncultured Bacteroidales bacterium | reverse complement strand
AAGCCTTCTATGTATCTCCATCACCCAGGGCGCCGCTTCGCTCTGCCCTGGGCTACGTGCTTGTTGCCCTTTCAGGGCGTGCACATCGCAATGACGCTAGCTATATAGGATGTATGAGGAATTACCTTCCACAGACTAGACTATCGAGCTAGCAGCCGCAGGCTGCGTTGAAACTCTGAAACTAGGAAGCCGCAAGGCTTACGTTGAAACTAGGGAGCAAAGCGACCGTTGAAACTAGGAAGCCGCAGGCTTCCCCCTATCCTACATAGGAATGTCGTAATCAACATTTTCGTAGTCGTCGATGGTCGGGACGAAGAAGTCGCCTTTCTGTCCAACGCCGTCGGAGGGGATTTCGATGTCGCGGCAGTTGAGGTGGAGGGTGATGACGCCTCCGTGCGACTGGGCGCGACATTGGTCGGTGATGAGATAGTTGACCGTTCGCTCTTTGCCGTTGTTGAAGAGCAGGGTGAAGTAGAGGCGGTTGTCGAGGTCGAGGCGGCTACCCATGTATTCGGCACGGCTATTGACGCGCCAACCTTCCATGTCGCAGAGGCCGAAGGTGGTCAGCTTGCCACCGATAATGTCCACCCGCTCGCCTTCCACCGTAAGGTTGCGCTTCATACGGGTGGGGAAATACACCATACAGGGGCTGTTGTTCGTGTGGCCCGTGTTGACGCTTGTGCCATTGGCGAAGGCCGAAACGGCAGCATCGCCTGTAATACCCGTGATGCGTCCATCGTTGTTGTGGAGGATAATCTGCACCATATATATATATACGAGCGGATTGAGTGTGGTATTTATCTGCTTCACCCATACGCCTTCCTCTTCATCGAAATAGTCGTAGTCCTCCTTGTTGCGCGAGATATGGATGTCGCGCTCGTAGGCGGAGTAGAAGATTTCGGGCTGGTTGTACAGGCCCGTGACGGAGGTGGCCGAGGCATCGTTGAGCAGTCCACGTGTGACGGTGGTCGTGGCGGTCACCTCGTTGATATCGCTCTCGTTGATGGTGAGCACCTGCGTCTGGGTGGGCGAGTCGATATTGCTCCAGAAGAGCATGTCGTAATAACCGTACATATAGGTGCGGCGGAAGTGGCGGCCGAAAATGGTGAAACCGTCCATGCCCGAGGTCGTGTGCGGCTGGCCTGGAGCATCGCCGATGAAGTAGCGGCGCACTTCAAAGTTGGTCGGATCGGGATAGGCAATTTGGCCGAACAACTCCTCGTCGATCTCGTCCCAACCGTAGTACCACTGTTTTTGCCAATCTACGTTGATATTCCATATCACTTCTATATTGGTCTCGACAATGGGCATATCCACCAGCACGTCCTCGGCGGGCAAGTGGAGAGGCGGCTCGATGCAACCCACCAACAGGAGGCTGAGCAGCAGGAGGCCATGACGAACGGCGGCCCGGCAGCGGCTAGCCATCTGACGAAGGGCGGCGGCGAGGAGAGAATCGTGTGGTCTCATCGTACACCTCCTTTCTGCTTCTTGCGATAAACGATGTCGTAGGTGAGGGAAACACCTAGGTTGGTCGGACCGAGCCAGGTGAAGACATGGTTGCGCTTGCGAAACTTGCTGGCCGCTCCGTGGAAGTCGTAATAGTATTTGCCATCCACATCGCCCGTGATGGGGTTGCCCCATACGTAGGGGTCGTAGCGCGTGGCCAAGAAACCTACAGCTCCCATCAACTCGAGGCGGAAGTGGCCGTTCTTGATGAGCGGCAGGGTATAACCGCCCGAGATGCCTGCGCCTAGGCCCTCGCCTTCCCAACCATCCTTCGCGCCAAAGCCAATACCATAGACGAAGCCGTGGGCGTAGGCACCGAGGTAGGCACCGCGGTAGGGATGGCCTTTCTTGAAGTAGCGGCGCAACTCCAACTGCACATCGCGCACCTGGAAGAATTTGTGCGTGTCCCAATGGCGGTGGTTGCTCACGCTGACGCCAACGTTATAGGTCAGGTGACCGCGGCGGGGGAAATATTCGAGCTGAAGATTGACCGAGGGGGCGAAACCAAACTTGGGCAGATAGAAGAAATCGTGCAGGAGGTTGGTGCGCAGGGCTATCAAAGGCAGGCGGCTGCTCGATACCTCTGCCACTTCCATGCCCAACGTGGGAATCCCGCTGATGGGTACCAGGGGCATGAGGAAATCCAGGTTGGGCTGGAGCGGCGCGGGCTCTTTGATGCTGCTGATGAATACCTTGTCGAGGTTCATCAGCTCCACTTCTTCGGGCATACGGCCAAACCACATCATCACGCGGGCCTGGCGCAACTTGGGGAAGTAAACCTTCAAGAGGCGTCGCCAGGTACGGCCGCCATCGTGGCGCTGAAGCTTCTGCTTGCAGCAACGCTCCTCGCCGCCGCATTCGTCCCAAATCTGCTGCACCACGTCGGCCTGCGCATCGCCTGCTTCGCGCATCAGGACGATCAGGTATTCGTAGTCCTCGCAGACGCTACCCGTCTCGATAGAGTTGGGGTCGAAGGGCATACCCAGTTCGGTGGTGACGAAATCCACCAGTCGTTTCGTACGACCTGCACCGAGGCGACAGTTGTTGTCGTACGGACCTTCGGGCGAGGCAGCACCGCGCACGAGAATCTTGCGCAGCACGAGGCCCTTCTGGCGAAGAATGGGAACAATCTCGTTGCGATAGAGGGGAATGAACGATTCGCCGGCACGCAGCTCAGTGCGGTTGACGGTGAACTGAATACCACGGGCACAAGCGTTGAAGAGGGAATCGCTCACTTCGGGCACTTCTGCATTGCGGTCGTTGCTGATGAAGACGAAGGGATACTCGGGCAGTGGTTCGTAGGAACTAGCCGTCTGTGCCGCTGCTTTCACACTGAAAAGCAGAAGCACAATGAGCGTCCATAATTCCTTACGATATTGCATACAGTTTTGGTTATTTGGTTATTTCGGAAAGTGCAAAGTAAATTTCTAAGCTTGTTTTTTCACCCTGCTAGCTAGATAACCTATTTATAGTGCAAATATATAAATTTTCTAGAGATTTGTTCGCAGCAATAAACGGTATTTTCCGTTTTACCCCCCCCCTATTTCAACATTTGGGGGTTACTTTGAGAGCCATAGTTGGCAATTCTCGCACAGAATCTTTACG
>CAMBWV010000253.1 GCA_945871755.1 uncultured Bacteroidales bacterium | reverse complement strand
GCGATGCCCTGGGCTATGTGCTCGTTGCCCCTGCGGGGCGTGCCTTGAACGCTTGTGCTTATTCTCTGATTCAACTTGCGAAACTTGAATAAGATCACCCCTATTTAATAAGGTTTCACCCAATCCCCAACAATGACCCGCGAAGAAATCGTCTTCAACTACCTGCAAGCGCACGACATCCCCTATACCGTTTACCACCACCCCGAAGGGAAAACCATCGAGGAAGCCAAACGATGGTGGCGCAACGACGGCAGTGTGCATTGCAAAAACCTCTTTTTCCGCAACCACAAGGGCAACCGCCACTACCTCGTTTGCCTGCACTGCGACTACGACCTGCCGATTCACGACCTCGAGCAGATGCTCAAGGCTTCGCTCGTGGCGAAGGGCCTACCCTCGTGCGGCAAACTCTCCTTCGCCTCGCCCGAACGCATGGAGCGCTACCTCGGACTGGAACCAGGCAGCGTGTCGCCCTTTGGTCTCATCAACGATGCCGAGCACCACGTCCACCTCTTCCTAGACGCCCGTTTGCTCTCCGCCGATAGCCTGTCGTTCCACCCCAACGACTGCCGCGGCACGGTGGTAATCACGCGCGCCGATTTCGAACGCTACTTGGCCTGCGTGGGCAATACCTACGAATATATCACCCTAGAATAAGGGGCGTTTCCGCACCGATTCTTTGAAAAATCCCTAAGACTGGGGCAATTACGCAAGGCACATAAACTCTACTCGTTAAATTATTCCTATCTTTGCACCGATTATGCCGCAAGCAAAGTGTCCTTCCCTGCACCTAACCGTTGACATTGGCAATACGCGCACGAAGTTGGTGGCCTTTGCCAACGGCCAGACGATGGACAGCATCGCCCTCACGGACACCGATGTGCCGAATGGGCGCACCACTTCCGCCATCGCAGCCGCAGCAACCGCATTGGCCGACCGCCAGAAGGCGCAATGGGAGGCCATCGCCTGGTGCCATACGGGCGCAGTGCCCGATGGATTCACGCAGTGGGCAGAGGCAGCAGCCTCTCGGGTGGTCCAACTGACGGGCCTCACCCCCACTCCGCTCCAGATGCACTATCGCACGCCCCACACGCTGGGTGCCGACCGCTTGGCGGCTTCGCTGGGTGCGGTTTCCTTGATGCCAAGCACCCACCTCTTGGTCATTGACGTCGGCACCTGCATCACGTACGACGTGGTGGAAGGTGGACACGCCTTCCTCGGTGGCAATATCTCGCCAGGCGTACAGTTGCGTCTTCAGTCGCTCCACCAATTCACGGCGGCCCTACCACTGGTTGACGCCACGGGCGAGCAGCCTCTCGTAGGTTACGACACGGCGACGGCCATCCGCAGCGGTGTCCTCGCAGGTGTGCGCGCCGAAATCCTAGGCGTCATCCGCAACCTCGCCCTCCACTATCCGCAATTACAGGTGTGGCTCACGGGCGGCGACGCCTTGGGTCTGGACCGTCTGGACGACCGCCCGCTGCATCGGGATGACTATCTCGTGGCCCGCGGGTTGGAGAGCCTGCTCCATTGAAGGTAGGTTCTATAAATTAGCTTGCGATGTATTTGCGGCTATCGTGCCGTAGGTTTTTGCTTTTCGTGAGGGAGCGTAGCGGGCTACGTGACCGAATGAAAAACAAAAAGATACGGTGCGAGAGGCGTAAAGACATCCAAGTCAATTTATAAAATAAAATTCCTTTGAAACTAATTTTTAGAACCTACCTGAATAGAAAGCTAAACATGCTACGCTAATCCTCGCAAACATACATCCTACATAATGAATTACATCCGCCAAACATTCGCTACTCTCGCCCTTCTGCTGGTTGCCGCCCTGCCCGCCATGGCGCAAACCAACGGTAGTAATACGCCCTATTCCCGCTATGGTTTCGGTTTGCTCAGCGACCAAGCCCAGGGATTCAACAAAGGCATGGGCGGTGTGGCTTACGGTATGCAAAATGGTAAGGAACTCAATGCCAAGAACCCTGCCACCTACGCCCACATTGACTCCCTGTCCTTCCTCTTCGACGTGGGCATGTCGCTACAGAATGGTAATTTCAAACAGGGAAATAAGAGCACAAACGCCAAAACGGCTGTCGTTGACTACATCAACGTAGGTTTCCGTCTGGCACCGAAGTTGGGCGTTTCGCTCGGCCTCATGCCTTACAGCACAGTTGGCTACAAACTGAGCAACGAGAGCCACCTCAACCGCCCCACGGGAGAGGTGACCCAAACCGACACCTACAGCGGTGACGGTGGCCTTCACGAGGTATATGGCGGTGTTGGCTGGGCTCCGTTCCGCCCGCTGTCCCTCGGTGTGAACGCAGGATATATGTGGGGCGACATGACACACACGATTCTGGCTAGTTTCAGCGACGCCAATATTTCCTCGCGTCGCCGCCAATATGCGGCCAACGTGCGCACGTACAAGCTGGACTTCGGTCTTCAGTACAACCAGCGCATCAACAAGCACAACCGCCTCGTGCTGGGTCTGACCTACGGCCTCGGCCACGACATCAAGACGGCTGCCCATTATTACGACCAGAAGATTGTCTCGGGTACGATTGCCAATGGCGATACGCTGCGCTGCCCCAACGCCTACCAACTGCCCCACACCTACGGCGTCGGTCTGAGCTGGGAGCACAAGAATCGTCTGCGCATCGGAGCCGACTATACGTTCCGCCAATGGGACGGTCTGCGCAGCCCGATTGTGCAGGAAAATCCCGACGGCACGCAATCCTACGTGACACATACGGGCGATTTCATGAACCAGCATAGCATCAATGTCGGCGCGGAATACTACCCCAACCGCGACGGATTGAAATGGCGCGACCACGTGCGCTACCGCCTCGGCTTCGGCTATAGTTCTCCCTACACCCGCGTGAATGGCGCAGACGGCCCGACGTCCTATCTCGTCAGCCTGGGCGCCGCTCTGCCTATCGTGAACTACCACAACAACCGCTCGGTTGTCAACCTAGCCCTCCAGTACGAGCACGTCAAGCCCAAAATGGCTGGCATGGTCACCGAAAACTACATCCGCTTGAACATCGGCATCTCCTTCAACGAGAAGTGGTTCATGAAGTGGAAGGTAGAATAAAACGGAAGATATAATGAAGGTATT
>CAMBWV010000252.1 GCA_945871755.1 uncultured Bacteroidales bacterium | reverse complement strand
CGACGAGTCGCATAGCCTCTGCTCCATTCTTGGCTTTCAGGGCAGCACGAATGGACTTATATTGCTTCTGTGCATATACAGTTGTGGCTGTGAAACTACACAGGAATAGTATCAGTATGAAATGGAAACGTCTGGGAATATACATGATTAGCCGTCGTTTTTCTGTTGGTTGGAGGTGAAAGTACCACACGCCTCTTTCTATATCATCAGGCGTGTGGTCTAATTGGGTAGATTCTAGAAAAGAGTTGCTCGTAGGTTTGTAGTTTGCCCTGCTTCATCCTAAACGAATAACGGCTCAACTAGCGCAAGCCCTTGCTAACTAGTTTCTAGAATCTACCTTGTTTTTTTCAGCTTATTATTGTTTCTGAAGTTGTTCGATTATGGCATCCATCTCGGCCCTCTCAGTCTTCATGTTCAGGTTTTCGTAAATCATCTGAAGTACGTAAACCCACTCTTTAGGCTGATCGGGGGCGAGCTCGCGCACCTTCAGCATGTAGGGAAGGGCCTTGTTGTAGTAGTCGTGAACGATGGCGAGTTCTTTATTGTACACCTTTTCGTCCTTGCTACCCTTGATGAAGTTTTTACCTGTACCTACCCATTTGAACTCACCGCTTTGCTTGCGCTGATAGATTTCGTTCGTGTAGGTATATGCCATGTTGGTGTTTGCCTCCAAGAAGTTGGGGTCAATATCCAAGGCCTTCTGGAAACACTCACGGGCAGGTGCATATTCCTTCTTCATGTTGAGATAGATACATCCCTTCATGTACCAAGCAGACTTGTTGTTGGGATCCTTCGAAACAAATTCGTTGGCCACGGCTTCTGCCTCAGTCACAGTTTCTTCGGTCATGTAGGTGTACAGCAGGTTCTGCATGAAAATGGGGTCGCCACTCTCGAACGCAGCTTCTTTGAGGGCGTTCTTGTAAGCAATACTATCGCCCTGGTCCTTAAAACTATTCATCTTGATGATGTACATATCGCGCTTGTTTTCGTCACCTTTCAGGCCCATATTGGCATATTCGATGGCCTTACCCCAATTCTTATTGGTGTAATGGATGCGTGCGAGGTTCTGAGCGGCTTGCATGTACACCTTCTTGTTGGCCTGGTAGATGGTATCGCGCTGAGCATCGTTGAAGATGGGGTTCTGGGGCAACTGCATGAACTTCTCGAAGTACTTCACAGACTCATCGGTATTTCCCATCAAGCTCTGGAAATATCCAGCGTGGAAATAATAGTCGATGAACATCATCACGTACTCGCGGTTGGACTTCGTAGGCGGTTTGGGAGCGTCATATTTTGACTTTACCTTACCTTTGGCATCGGGAGCTACGTCGTACTCATGGCTCTTGAGGAAGTAGGAAATACTCTTGTCGAGGTACGTGCAGAAGCGAACGGTGTCGAAAGGCATGTTCTGAGCAGCCATCTGCAATTCGGGCAGGAAGATTTGCGTAGAAACCTCACCAGCCTTACGATATACGTCGGCAAATTTTGTCGTCTTGGGATTCTCCATGGCGCTTTCGAGCAAGGTGATAGCACCATTGAGGTCATTCTTTGCAACAAGCTCGTCTGCCTTGAAGACGGCATTGTTTTGTGCGTTGATGGCAAGGCAACCTGTCAGGGCCATGGCCATCGTGCAAAGTGTCTTTTTCATGTTGTTAGTTATTTGGGGTTACTTGAATTAGTTCTCGCTTTCCGTGGAAGGCATATTCTCTGTATTGACCGTTGAATCTGTTGCGTTGGCATCAAGGACTTCGGTCTCAGGGGCTTCCTCTTCTTCCTCTGCATTTACCTGGCAGACGCTACCAATGGAGTCTCCGCGTTTGGTGAGGTTGATGAGTTGCACGCCCTGCGTAGCTCGTCCCATCACACGAACGGTGGACAGACGCAGACGGATGGTAATGCCGCTCTTGTTGATAATCATCAAGTCGTTGTCGTCCGTCACGGCCTTGATGGCTACTACCTTACCCGTCTTCTCGGTAATGTTGAGCGTCTTCACGCCCTTACCGCCGCGGCCTGTCTTGCGATAGTCTTCGATGGCAGAACGCTTGCCGTAGCCTGTCTCGCTGACCACGAGTACGCTCTCGCGCTCAATGTCGTTGATACAAATCATACCTACGAGTTCGTCCTCGCCATCGGCGTCAAGTGTCATGCCGCGCACGCCTGTGGCCGTACGTCCCATGGGGCGGACAGCATCTTCGTTGAAGCGGATGGCGCGACCATTCCTATTAGCCATGATAATCTCGTCCGAACCATTGGTCAGGCAGACGCTTATCACGCGGTCGTCCTCGCGGATGCCGATGGCATTGACACCATTAGTACGAGGACGCGACTATTCTGTGAGACAGGTCTTTTTGATGACACCGTTCTTGGTGGCAAAGAGGACATAGTGGCTCTGGCAGAAGTCTGCATCTGCCAGTTTCTTGATGTGCAGGCAGGCATTGATGGCGTCATCGGGCTCAATATTGAGCATGTTCTGAATGGCGCGGCCCTTGCTGTTCTTGCCGCCTTCGGGGATGTCATATACCTTGAGCCAGTAGCAACGACCCTTTGCTGTGAAGAAGAGCATGGTGTTGTGCATCGTGGCGGGGTAGATATACTCAATGAAGTCCTCATCGCGCTTGCTACCTCCCTTACTGCCTACGCCGCCGCGAGACTGTACGCGGAAATCGGCCAGCGGTGTGCGCTTGATGTAGCCCAAACGGCTAATGGTGATGACCACTTCGTCGTCGGCATAGAAATCTTCAGGGTTGAACTCTTCACTGGAGAGGCGGATTTCGGTGCGACGTTCGTCGCCATATTTCTCCTTGACTTCGATGAGTTCGTCCTTGATAACCTTCTTACAGAGTTCTTCATCGCTCAGAATCTGCTCGTAGTAGGCAATCTTGCGTTGCAGTTCGTCAAACTCTTCGTGCAGTTTCTCCTGCTGCATATTGGTCAACTGTGCCAAACGCATATCCACGATAGCCTTGGCCTGCAGGTTGTCAAGGTCGAAGCGCTCCATCAAGGCTTCCATAGCTGCCTGCGGGTTCTTCGAAGCACGGATAATGTGCACCACTTCGTCAATATTGTCGGAAGCGATAATCAAACCCTCGAGGATGTGGGCGCGCTCCTGTGCCTTACGCAGGTCGAAGCG
>CAMBWV010000251.1 GCA_945871755.1 uncultured Bacteroidales bacterium | reverse complement strand
ACGGTTTGTTTGTACCTACACCTGATTTGACCATCTGTCTTGGTGCAAATCCAGAAAAGATTCATGCGCGTAAACCTGAGTTGCCGATAGAGGAGGTGCGCAGACAGATGGACACTCTCAAGGCATTTGCCGAGAGCAACAATAGGGCTGTATTGATAGATACTGGATGCAGCATAGAAGAGAGTGTACAGATGACTATGACAGCTATTTTGGAAATGATGTCCAAACGATTTGACAACATATTAAGGTAGGTTCTTTAAGTTAGCTCGCGATGGATTTGCGGCTATCATCCCAGAGTCTTTTTCATGAAGGAGCGTAGCGGGCTACGTGACTGAATGAACAACAAAAAGATACGGCACGAGAGGCGTGAAGGTATCCAAGCATAATAGAAACGCTGCCTTCCATAGAAACTAATTGATAGGACCCACCTTAAAGAACCTACCTTAAATGAAAATATTAGTAAGTTGCTATGCTTGTTCGCCATACAGGGGTTCGGAACCAGGTATGGGGTGGAACTTCGTGCAGCAGGCAGCAAGATACCATGAATTATATATCCTGGTAGAAAGCAAGTTCAAAGAAGACTTAGAACAATATTTCTCTCAACACCCTGAGGAGCAAATCAACAAGCACTTCTATTACATTACGAAAGCACGTCATAAACTGCTGCGAAAGATTTGGCCTCCCTCTTACTATTGGTTTTATAAGTCATGGCAGAAAAAGGCATATAGGAAAGCATTGGAACTGGATGCTTCATTGAACTTTGCGTTGGTACATCAGTTGAACATGGTGGGCTACCGTGAACCAGGTTATCTCTGGAGAATGGGCAAGCCGATGGTATGGGGACCTATTGGAGGCTTTAATATCACTGCATGGAACATGCTTGCTTCAATGGGGTGGAAGGGCTTTGTGTTTTATCTTTCCAGGAATCTGCTCAACCTTTGGCAGATGCATTTCAATTTCAGAGTCAAGACAGCTATGGCCAAATCAAGTGCATTAATTGCTGCCACACAAAATGAAGCAAACACAATCAAGCGACTATATGGGAGAGATTCTGTGATTATTCCAGAAGTAGGGTTCTCTGGCAAAGAGACATCGTTTGTTTCACATCCAAAAACGGGCGCATTGAAGATTGCTTGGAGTGGGCAATTTACACCTAGGAAATCACTTAATTTACTGTTAGAGGCTTTAGAACATACCACATCAAGGACAGAATTGCATGTCATAGGCGATGGCGAATGTGCTACAAGATGGAAGAAGATGGCATCAAGAAATCAACGCGTTCAGACACATTGGTACGGATGGGTGGAACGCTCAAGAGCAGTGGAGATCATGCAATCGTGCGACTTGTTTTGCATCACAAGTCTTTCCGACCTTACTTCTACCGTTCTGCTCGAAGCCTTATCGAACGGGCTCCCAGTGATTGCATTGGACCACTGCGGATTCAGCAATGTGATTACCGATGAATGCGGGATAAAGATTCCTATCCGTAATAAAAGACAGGTTGTACATGATATAGCTCAGGCAATAGACAAAATAAATTCAGATGAGACTTTACGTTTGAGACTTTCGAAAGGAGCACATCATCGGGCCTTGGAATATTTCTGGAATGAGAAAGGAAAGGTAATCAATCAGATCTACAACAATATGATAGGATACTCCACAAATCACTTTGTTGATGTGTAGGCGCTTGCTTCAATAATTCAACAGAAAGCCGTACCTTTGTAGTAGAAATCATATAGTTCTTCTTGCAGAAAACTTGCAGAGAACCACCATATACCGCAAGCCGAAACCTAAACCATTTTCTTATGAGATTGTATAAATTCCATACCTTTAGAACTGACTACTATTTTCCTGATTTTACAAGGAAGAATAAGTTTCTTTTTGGCTTATACCATCCATACAACAGATACCCATTGCGCTTGTTGATGGTCAGATTATATTGGTGGCTGTTCAAGCATTGCTATGCTATGCGAAAGAGAACTCTTGTAGAAAATCCAAATGATGAGTTCCCCTACTCAAGAATCCTTCAATTGTGTCCAAAGGGAAGTATAATCTCGTTCAATATGGGGACTCCTGGCATAGAACAAAAAATATCTATGCTGGGTTTGGAAGCAGACGGCCGTCATTTCTTTGCAAAATATAGTACCTTGCCTACTGCCATGTCTTTGTCCCGTAACGAGACAAAGTATCTCTCTATACTAAAAGATAGTGGGCTTGTTCCCCAAATATTTGACATGAAAGAGGGAAAGAACTACATGTACTTCCGTACGGAGTGTGTGGAAGGGAAGAATCCAAAGGTCGTTAGAATGAATGATTCTATTCTTAACCTTACCATAAACATTAGCAAATATTTCCTTAATGATGGTGATGTAAAGACTGCTCTTTCACATGGAGATTTCACCCCATGGAACGTAATCATTACACCTGACGGTGATTACAAGATGATTGACTGGGAGATGGCTGAGGTGAGAGAATTAGGATATGACCTGTTTACCTATATTACACACGTAGGCTCGCTGTTGTCGCCAAACAAGCCGTTTACTCAGTTGATAGAACAGAATGAAACATACATTGACCGTTACTTCTCTTCGTTTGGAATAAAGGATTGGAGCCCTTACCTCAAAGCCTTTGCCAAAAGACGGATATTCTACGAGGAGAGTAAGGGCTTCATGAAACATGCAGAAAAATATAAGAGTCTGCTATAAAAAGGAATAAAGGTAGGTTCCATAAATTAGATTGTGATGGATGTACGGCTATCGTGCCGTAGTTTTTTTCATGAAGGAGCGTAGCGGGCTACGTGACTGAATGAAAGACAAAAAGATACGGTGCGAGAGGCGCGAATACATCCAAGCTGAATAGAAACCCTATCTTCCATTGAAACTAATTTATAGAACCTACCTTAAATTTGAAGGTGCCATTTCTGGGCGTCACCGCACAGTCCCCGCACAGCGCACAAAAAAGCCCTTCCCAGCCGCCCGAATTGGGGCCGCTGGGAAGGGTTCATCCCTATGAGGCTTGAGGTTGCCTTATGCTTCGTCGAGGTTGAGGAAGTTGGCGCGGCGGTGGGCGCGCTGTTCTTCGGATTCATCGGAGGCGATGCAGGCCATGTTGGCTTCGCGGCAGGAGCGCACTC
>CAMBWV010000250.1 GCA_945871755.1 uncultured Bacteroidales bacterium | reverse complement strand
AACCGAATTTTTGAAGCGACTTTTCCGTTCTCAGGTCTGAGATTGTCAACGCCCACCGCCCCGTGGGCGATCGCCCATCGGCCCGTGGGCGTTGACTATGTGCCTTGGCGAAACGCCGAAGACAGGCGCGCGATCGTATAAATACGGCTAAGGTTCTTCCGCTTCGGGCAAAGGCTGCGCTTCGTAGCAACCGGCATCGGCGGTGCCGTCGGCCATTCGGTCGCGCCCGAGGCGGTCCTTCGGATAATTAAGTTGGGTAAACTCCAGGTCGGCAATACCCACGGCTTTCGACTTGGGATGGAGGCCGAAGGTAAAGATGAGGCGGTCGAGGTCGAAGGCGGGATAGAAATTCTTCTCGCGCGCTGTTTCTTCGTCCACGTCCCAGGCCACGTTGACGGCATTCATTTCCTCGTCCTCGGGCGTATTGAGCAGGCAGTTCTGGAAGACATAGCCGAAAGCGTCGTCCGTATAGCGTGCGGACTGACTGCCCATAATTTCGTCCTTGCTGTAGCCCGTCACGATACTATTGACAAAGGCCAGTTGGTCAAGGGGCAAGCGCGATTCGCCTTCGTAGTTGGCAAAATCGAGCGTCACACCGCGGCCTCCGGCGAAGGGATAGAAATTGCCGATGGTGCAGTGGAGGAACAGGTAGTGGCCGCCGCGCAGGTGCAAACAGTCGCCACCCGCATTCGTCACTTGCGAATTGCCCATATACATACGGGCCGAGCGGGCCTCGATGGCGTGACCACTGAAATTATGTATCACGCTATTCTCCACTGTTAGGGTCGTGCGGCTTCTGTCGCAAGAATCTAGGCGGAGGCCGTACGTACCGCTGTGTATATCGCAGTAGGACAAGTAGTTGTCGTAACTGCTTTCAGCGAAGGTTACGCCCTGCCACTGTCCGGGAATAGCGTCGTAGCTCTGATTGGTAAACATATTTCCCAAGCGGTCGCCACGCATGAGCACGGGCTGCTCCAACGTGCCAACGGCCTTCAGTGTTCCCTCCACGCGCAAGCCTGCATCGGCATGGAAATAGAGTTGCGTACCTGGAGCCAAGGTAAGGGTTACGCCAGGAGCTACGACAAGACTATCGAGGATTTGATAGGGGCGATTGCTTTGGAGAACGGTGTCGCTCGTCACGACCCACCCTTTCTTGCGATACACATCCTGCGCCTGTGCCTGCAAGATAACGCTACAGACAGCGCCAGCCTCGGTGGTGAAGATGAGTTCGTCGGACCAATCCGTCAGTGCATCCTGATCCTTCTCGGGCGGATTGACGAAGAGGAACACGCGCATACTATCGCGCGCCGCTATCTCGAAATCGCGCGCACTGCCGCCCGCCATCGCTGTCCCATCAACGTTGACGCGATACGGACCATTGCTGCCGGCTGCCAAACGTACCTCGGGAATGCGAATGGCTTTCTTCGAGGGGTTATAGACCATAAAGGTATAGGTGCCCGTGGGCTGTCCGCTGAAGATGGTATCGAAAGAAATGGTGTCCTTCGAGAAGGTCAGGCGGGCATCCATGGCCGTTGTATATTCCTCATCGGCCATACAAGCAGTTATGCCCAACAGCAAAACGAGAGCTGTCAGGCACAAACTAAATATGCGAGTAAATAGGGTCATAGAAAAGGGACAGAAGGGCCGCTCCCTAGTTTCCTACACCATAATATATATATAGGACAGAAGCAGAAGGCTTCATGAAAACTAGGGAGCGCTGTTTCCGTTGAAACTCAAAGCAACGAGGCTTCGTTTACAAATTCTGAAGGATATCCAACAAGTGGTCCCAAACCAATTGCACGGTGGGAATATGCAGACGCTCTTCGGGACTGTGCACACCGCGCAGGGTCGGACCGACACTTATCATGTCCAAACCAGGATATTTCTCGCTGAACAATCCGCACTCCAATCCAGCATGGATAGCAAGCACTTGGGCTTCCTTGCCAAAGAGGCGGCGATAACTTTCGGTAGCTACCTCCAACAGACGGCTATTGGGGTTCATCTTCCAACCAGGATAACCCTCGGTGGTTTCTACCTCTGCACCGCCCAGTTGGAATGCAGCACGAACTGCGGCACTGATGTCCTCGCGGGCACTGCCCACGCTGCTGCGCTGGCTGGTGGTCACCTCCACACGTCCATTCTCCAACAGGTGGATGCTGGCCAAGTTGCTACTTGTTTCAACGAGGCCGGCCATGTCGTAACTCATGGCATATACACCATTCGTCACGGCGCGCAGGCTTAGGAGCATACGCTTCACGCCCTCGCTCTCGAGGCTGGTGGTAGCGGCGGGCTGGCTCTCCAGTTCAATCTGGAAGTCGGGCTCGGCAGCGCGAATCTCTTCGTCAAGGGCTGCAAGGTAGTGGTTCAGGTCAACGCGCACCTGCTCCTTATAGGAATAAGGTACGGCACAGAGTGCCCAACCTTCGCGAGGAATGGCGTTGTGCAAACCTCCGCTTTGGATGTCCACCAGACGCAGGTCGGTCTTCTCCATCTCGTCGCAGAGGAAGCGCACGAGCAGTCGGTTGGCATTGGCGCGGAACTTGTTGATGTCGTCGCCCGAATGGCCGCCGCGCAGACCGCTGACCTTCACGCGGAAGGTGAAAAAGCCCTCGGGCATCGTTTCTGTAGCCAACTGCCACCAAGCCATGGTGCGAGCACCGCCAGCACAGCTCACGAATATCTGGCCTTCGTCCTCACTGTCGAGGTTAATCAGATACTGACCCTTCATAAATCCACTCTTCATACCCATCGCGCCCGTCAGTCCTGTCTCTTCATCGCGCGTAAATACGCACTCCAGCGGACCATGCTTTATCGTGTCGTCAACGAGAACAGCCATCTGCATGGCCATACCGATACCATCATCGGCGCCCAGCGTAGTTCCCTTGGCGCGAAGCCACTCGCCATCCACATAGGTTTGGATAGGGTCGTTCATAAAGTCGTGTTCCACGTCGGCATTCTTCTCGCAAACCATATCGGAATGGCTCTGGAGAATAACGGTGGGATGGCCTTCCATACCAGGAGTGGCGGGCTTGCGGATAATCACGTTGCCCACTTCGTCCACTTCTGTTTCCAAACCGTGCTCCTTACCAAACTGCACAAGATATTCAATGATTTTCTCCTCGTGCTTGCTAGGACGAGGCA
>CAMBWV010000249.1 GCA_945871755.1 uncultured Bacteroidales bacterium | reverse complement strand
TGTCGGCATTCATTGAGAGCGACACGTTGGTATTGCTGGTGAGGATGGCTTTGTAATAGAGCAGGCCGCTCATATCCACGTAGATGGTCACGGAGGTTTGCTGTCCTCGGTTCAGGCAGGTGCTGAAGTCTGCGGGCACCTCCACCACGCCGTAGGCTTCGCGCTGGCGAACCAGGTCGCGGGCCTCGGCCATGTTGGCGCAATGGCTGACAATCTGCACGTCGGCCGTAGCATCCAGTCGGCGCAGGTAGTCGCGGCTCGTACGGGTGTGGCTGTTATCTACAACGGCCACGGGCACTTCGCGAATTGTCTCTTGATTGTATATAAAGGTATAGAGCAGGGGATAGCCCAGCGGCACGAGGATGAAGAATATCAGTACACCCGCGTCGCTGAATATCGTCCGCAGTTCGCTGAGGAATATTTCGTTCCAATCGCGCAGGGACTGCCTGAGGTATAATAGGTATCTACGAATCATAGAGGGAAGTTATTTTTCATACTTGGCATAGAGCAGGACGCGCTTCAGTCGCCAAGCCAGCAGATAGGGAAGGGCTGCAAAACCAATCAGGGCCACCACGTAGGGCCAGGCATTGAGCAGGGGATAACCGTCGAGGGCGCTGTTGACGTAGATAATGAAATAATGGCGCAAGGGGAAGAGCAGCGACAAACCCTGGAGCGTGGGGTGCATAGCCATGACGGGGAACGACATACCGCAGATGCTGAACGAGATAACGGCCCAAAGTGAGGCGAAACTCAGTCCGAGGCGCAGCGTGGGCAGTGCGCTTATCATCATGACACCCATACCCTGCGAGGCCAGCACGAAGAGGGCCATCAGTGCCCAGATGGTGGGAATGCCGCAGTGGCAGGGAAACTGCAAATAGCCATACAGATAGAACACATAGGCCGTGCCCATCAGTAGGAAGATCAATGTTTGCGGCAGGAGTTTGCCCACGATGATGTGGAGCATATTGCCGCGGGCCATTGCCAGCAGGCGGTGGCCCTGTCGCTCCTTGATTTCCGACCCGATGCTATAAACCGTCACCATGAAAACGAAGAGCATCAGAATGCCGGGCAGGAGGGTGTTGCTGAGGTAGATGTTGTAGTTGAGCCAGGGGTTTCCGATGGCGTGCGTCTCGATGACGATGGGCTGGAGATAGGCCATCGCCTGTCCCTCCGTGGCCCCTTTGGCGTAGAGCACGCTTCGTGCGGCTGCGCCCGAGGCCAGTTCGCTCATCATGCGCATATCGCGATAGATGAGGCTGCCCGCCACGAGGTAGGAGTAGTTCATGTAGAAGGACAGGCGCGGCTGTTCTTGTCGCAGGGCTTTGCGGGCCGTGCCCTTGGGAATGTAGTAGAAACCGTAAATCTCGCCACGCTGCACCGCGCGCCGCGCTTCGCTCACATCGGGATAGTGGGCCACGATGTGCGTCTGCTGGAAGGCGTCGAGGTTACGCGAAATCTGGCGGCTCGTCGATGTGGCGTCTTGATCTACAAGGCCAACGGGCAACTCCTGTGGCAGGCCGTCGCTCATCAGCGAGGTGAAGAAGGCGAAGCACACGAGCGGAGCCAGGACCATGCAGAAGATATACACAGGGTCCTTGGCCAAACGCAGAAATTCGCGCTTTATGATTTGGGGAAGGGGATGGGACATAGTCTTGCGCAGCCTTTGGCTGCTTTTATTTGCAGCCTTTGGCTGCTAGTTTCAACGCAGCCTTCGGCTGCTAGTTTCAGAGTTTCAACGGTCGCTTCGCTCCCTGGTTTCAGTCGGGAACTTCGTTCCCTAGTTTCAACGCAGCCTTCGGCTGCTGGCTCGAATGTCTTGGGGGCAAAGATTGGGGAGTGGTTGTGGCTATACCTTATATATAATAGGCGTGCGCAAGCAAGGGTTGGCTATACCTATATATAATAGGCGTGCCCGCTTATTTCAACAGCACCGACATGCCAGGGCGCAGTTCGGGAATAGCCTTTGTCGGCACAGCCTTCACCTCGAAGGTACGACGGTCGTAGTCGCCCGTGGTCTTGGTGGCTTTCCAGGCGGCATAACTGCCTAGGTCCTTGATATGGTTGACGCGCACGCTGATCACTTTATCGCCCAGCGCGGGAACGGTTGCCTGCACCTGCTGTCCCATCTTCAGATTGCCGAGGCGGTCTTCGCGCACGTTGAAGGTGACGTAGAGGTCTTGCATCTTGGCGATGTGCATAATCGGGGCACCCGTTCCTACGAGTTCGCCTTCCTGCGGAAAAATCTCTGTCACCTCGCCAGCACACGGGGCAATGAGCACCGTTTCGTTGATGTAGGAATTGACCTCGCGCACGGCACCGCGTGCTTTCTCCACCAGTGCCGAGGCGGCTTCCTTGTCCTCGCGGTCGGCACCATTAACGGCCATGTCGTATTGCGCCTTAGCCGCCTGTTCGGTAGCCTTGGCTGCATCGAGTTGCGCCGATATTTCGTCCAGTTTCTGTGCCGTCATCACGCCTTCGTCGTGCAGGCGCTTGATACGGTCGTAGGACTTCTGGTTAATGTCCACGCCCGCCTTCGCTTTCTGCCACATCTCGTAGGCCGCGCGAATCTGCTCTTGGCGTGCACCGCGCTCCGCCTTGCGGTTTTGGGCCATAGCTGCCGACTGTGCAGCCTGCGCCTGTGCCAGTTTAGCGTCAATGTCGGGGGCCTCGAGCAGGGCCAGCGTATCGCCAGCATGCACCTGGTCGCCTTCCTTCACATAGAAGCGATAGATGCGCCCCGGAACTTTGCTCGACACGCGATACTCATTCGTTTCGGCCTGTCCCTGGATGTAGTCCTGATGGTGGGAGAAGGCAAACGTGCCGCCTACAGCGACGAGGATGGCCACGGTGGCAAGGATGGCCAGCGCGGGCAAAAGGTTCAGATTGTTGTTGGATTTCATGGTGATTAAAGTATGAGAGAGAACCAGTCCAGCCTTTCTAACGAGGAGAAACTAATTCGTATGTAATTATTATTAATGGCTATTTCTTTGTAGTAAGCAAGGGGAAACGAACGCTCTACGCACAACTTGCAAGAAAAGATGCGGAACTTTCTCGCTACTCCTAGACTATCGAGCCAGCAACCGAAGGTTGCGTTGAAACAGGAAGCCCGAAGGGATTCCCTGAAACTAGGAAGCCGCAGGCTT
>CAMBWV010000248.1 GCA_945871755.1 uncultured Bacteroidales bacterium | reverse complement strand
AATTAGTTCCCAGCCAAACTGGTTTTTTCGGGCAAAAAACGACCTGAGTAGTTACCTTTTTCTAGATTTAGATACTGCGGTGACTCGCCTCAGCCACTTATTCCGAGGCGGCGGGGAAGGCGGCCTTGAAGGCTTTGGGGCAGGGCGTTTCGAAGGTGAGGTGCTCGCCCGTAATGGGGTGATAGAAATTCAGGCGGTAGGCATGGAGAGCCAGTCGGCCGATGGGATTGTCGCCGTTGCCGTACTTGATGTCACCGCAAACGGGATGACCGAGGTCCTGCATGTGCACGCGGATTTGATTCTTACGCCCCGTGTCGAGTTTGAGTTCCACGAGCGAATGCGCTGGACCTAAGCGGAGCGTACGGAAATGCGTGCGCGCAAACTTCCCGCCGTTGTCCGTAGGCGAGGAATAGGTGAAGAAGGCTTTGTTGTCCTTCAGCCAACTCTCCACTGTGCCTTCGCGCTCTTCCATCTGGCCCGAAACGAGGGCTAGGTAGCGACGGTCGGTCACAATCTCGCGCCAGTTGTGCTCGAGAATCTGTTCGGCCTCGATGGTCTTGGCATAGACGAGGAGGCCCGACGTATCGCGGTCGAGGCGATGAACGACGTGGGCCGTTGTTGATTGCCGCGACTTCTTCAGATACTCGTCGATGACGGTCTTGACGGAGTAGGCGTGGTGCGAGGATGCCATGGAAAGAATGCCGATGCCCTTCTCCACAACGATGATATAGGCGTCCTCATAGACGAGGCGCACATGCTTGTTTTGGAGCGTGGGCCCAGACTTGCGCTTACTGATTTCGACGCGGTCGCCAGGGTTCAGCGGATAGTCGTGCTGGCTACGATTCTTGCCGTTGACCGTCACACCGCCGCCCGCCAGGATAGCCTTGGCTTTGTTGCGGCTGATGCCGTCGAGGGCCTTCATGATAAAAAAAAGCAACTCTGCCGGTTCCTTCACTTGGAAACCGGTAGAGTGCGGCTTATTCGGATTGCTCACTATATATAAATGGTATAGGGTGGACGCGCCTCGCCAGCCGAAAGGGGCTGGTGGCTTCCACGATGTTCAACGTTTCTTTCTTCTGCCGCCAAAGAGCACTCGCAGCATTTTGTAGCCCGTCCAGAATCCATCGAATATGGCATAGGCGGTGCTGGCACGACGAACCAAAGTCTGCACCTTATTGTTGCTGGGCGCAGGTGGGGCAAAGATTTCGTGGTAATGGGCGCGCAGACTCTGGCGACGCTTGGCCAGTTCGGCACGCAGCGCATCGGTGTGCGCCTGTATAGCCTCGAGGGTATAGGGATCGGTCATATCAAGCCCTCCATTCGTTAGCGGTTTCGTCGTTGCCCGTGGCAGGCTGCTGGCTGTCTTTCTTGAGGAACATATGTCCGATGAAGCGGGCCATGGGCTGGTAGATGAGGCGTCTCCTCAGCAGATAGACAATCGCGGCAAGCACCAAGTAGGTTCCGCCTACGAGAAGATAGGCAGCGGCCTCGCTTTGCAACCATGCGTGGAGCGCCTGCACCACACTGAACGATAGGAACAGGAATGCCACAGCCACTATCATCAACACAATGACGCCCAGACACAAGGCGGACAGCAGGCGAATGGCCTTGGCCGTCAGGTCGTAGCGAGCCAACTCCAGTCGCAGGTCCACGTACTCGCGCACCTCGCGAACAAGATGGGTGAGCTCGGCAATTTTTTCGTCGGAGGAGAACATGGGATAATTCAATTTTAGAAAGGAGCGCGTCAGCCTCGGACGGGCTGACTGCATAACAATGACAGACGACTAAGCAAGGCTTCCTGCATGGCATACTCTCGCAACCATCAGGGACTCCGTGCTTACTCGTCTGCCAGCTTACGCAAGTTCAGGAAATGCGCGTTTTACTTCAACTCGTCGATGTCGTCAACAAGATCCTGCATTTCTTCGCGGCTCAGCTTGATACCTCTCTTGCGAAGGGCTTCAGCGATTTTACTGCGAGTCTCGGCACCCTTCTCGGGAGCAAAGAGCAGACCACAAGCAGCGCCTACAGCGGCACCACCCAAAAAAGCGGCTAGGATGTTAATTGCTTTCATATTCTTCTTCAATTAAAAAGTGGTACAATATTTCTTGCCTTCAAAGGTAGGCATTTCCCCCAAAACACCAAGCACGGCAACCCATTTTTTTCCCGAAACTGGCGAAAAAAAAGGAAATACAGGGCAGTTAGTACGTTTTAACGCGCGATAATTTCGTCAGTCGGGAAAACCTTTGTACCTTTGCCCTACATTTACTCTGCTCTAATTCAGACAATAATCAAACAATATTTTCATCATGAAGAAAACACTCTTTCTGGGCATGGCCCTCTGTTCACTGGTAGTAATGACGGGTTGTAAATCGAAGGACAGCGCTTATCGCGAGGCTTACGAGCGCGCAAAGAGCCAAGAGACAACCACCGTTGAGCCCACCACCCCCGTGGTAGTCACTCCCGCACCCGAAGAAAAGGTGGCCGTAACACCTGTAACGCCTGTTCAGAAGCAGGACGCCAATACGGGTGCCAGCGACAGAGACGTACGCACCATCGACGGCGACATCACCCTCGTGGCTGGCGAACCGCTCAAGGCGTACAGCGTAGTGGTAGGCAGTTTCGTAGGCAAGACGAACGCTGAGGGTCTCTGCAACACGCTCCGCAGCAAGGGTTACGAAGCCCGCGTGGTCAAGACGAGCGAAACCATCAAGGGACAGACGGGCTGGTACCGCGTCATCGCCTCTTCCTTCGACGACAAGGGTTCTGCTGTCAGCTCGCGCGACCAACTCAAGAGCACTTATAATGGTGCCTGGCTGCTCTACAGAAAGTAATTCCACCGAATACGCCTATATATATTATAGGTATAGCAATCCCCAGTCCGCACGTGTGGACTGGGGATTTTTTTGATAGCCTAAAGACTTCACGCTACTCCTGTTTTGGCACGAAACAACGCAACAGTACCGCACGTTGCTTGAGGGCGTGTGAGTGGGGAGTTTGTACTCATTGCAAGGCAATGTACCGCACGTTGCTAGCAACGTGTGGCTCTGCGAAATTATTACACGATAGGAGGTGCAGCGATCGCTGCAACAAGATCATCATTATATGTAAGGTGTCATTTACGCGTAGCACCACGTTGCAAGCAATGT
>CAMBWV010000247.1 GCA_945871755.1 uncultured Bacteroidales bacterium | reverse complement strand
TATCATCTACCATAATAAAGGCCCCCGCAAGGTTGACTACCTGCGAGGGCTATCCTTGTGTGAACGCAATGGGCATTCAGAAATAGGAGAGGGGAGAGCCCTGCCGTATTTTCAGAGAAGCCTGCGACAATGTTTACTTAATAATATCGAGTTCAACGAACACCTTCTTCAGCGCCTTGACGGCGCGATCTACTTGCTTGCGCGTATGGGTAGCCATCAGGGCAACGCGAACGAGGGTGTCTTGCGGTGCGCAGGCGGGAGGAATCACGGGGTTGATGAATACGCCTTCCTCGAAAGCGCGGGCCGTAGCCACAAAGGTTTTCTCGGGGTCGCGCACATAAAGGGGAATGATGGGTGATTCGGTCTCGCCGATTTCAAATCCTTCTTCACGGAAACGCTTCAAGGCGTAGCGCGTGACGTCCCAAAGGGCTTCGATGCGCTCGGGTTCCTGCTGGAGGATATGCAGTGCCTCAAGGGCAGAAGCCGTGGCAGCAGGCGTATTGGAAGCACTGAATATATAGGTGCGGGCATTGTGGCGCAGCCAGTTGATGATGGAGGAGTCTGCGGCAATGAAGCCACCGATGGATGCCAGCGACTTGCTGAAAGTTCCCATAATCAAATCTACCTCATCGGTCAAGCCGAAGTGGTCGCAGACACCGCGACCATTACGACCGAAAACGCCGATACCGTGGGCCTCGTCCACCATAATCGTGGCGTTGTACTTGTGCTTGAGTTCAACAATCTTAGGTAGGTCGGGAAGGTCGCCTTCCATGGAGAATACACCGTCAACTACAATCAGCTTGATGCTTTCGGGGCGGCACTTCTTCAACTGGTTCTCGAGGTCTTCCATGTCGTTGTGCTTGTACTTCAAGCAAGTGGACATCGACAGACGGCGGCCGTCAACGATTGAGGCATGGTCGCGGTCGTCACAAATGATATAGTCCTGACGACCCGTCAGGCAGGGAATCACACCGCTATTGACCGTAAAACCAGTGGAGAAGCAGAGCGCTTCGTCCTTGCCAACGAACGCTGCCAGTTCGCGCTCCAACTGTGTGTGCAGGTCGAGCGTACCATTGAGGAAGCGAGAACCAGCACAACCGCTACCGTATTTGCGCAAGGCTTGTACACCAGCTTCTATCACGCGCTCATCGCCAGGCAGACCTGTATAAGCATTGGAACCAAACATGAGGACATGGTGTCCACCCATTTCAACTTCGGTGCCTTGCTTTCCTTCAATCTCTCTAAAATAAGGATAAACACCCTTGGCCATATACTCCTGCGGCAGGGTGTACTTGGATAACTTGTCTTGTAAAAGTCCCATAGTCTTGTATTAATTACGGCCTTTCTGCTCATCAATCTGAGACAAGAAGGCAGCACGTATTTTGTAAAATTTGTGCAAAGGTACAGATTAATTTTTTTCCTCCCAATCATTTGCTGCAATATTTGCACATTCTTGCGTGGTTTGTGCGTAATTTAGAATTTCGTCTTAGCAACCAAAGGGTAAATAGAAAAAATATCTTATCTTTGCCTTCCAAATAATTAAGGTAGGTTCTATAAATTAGCTTGCGATGAGTTTTCGGCTATCGTGCCGTAGGTTTTTGCTTTTCGTGAGGGAGCGTAGCGGGCTACGTGACCGAATGAAAAACAAAAAGATACGGTGCGAGAGGCGGACGTAATTCCGACGCATCCAAGTTAAATAGAAAATCTACCTTCCATTGAAACTAATTTATAGAACCTACCTTAAGGCTGTGCAAAGAATAACCTTTATCATTAACCCGATAGCTGGCACCCGCGCCAAAAAGAATATCTCCGATTTTATCCTTCAAGAATTGGACAAGGAGAAATACGTACCTGAATTTCTAGAAACAGAATATGCAGGCCATGCCCACGAACTTGCTCGTGAGGCTGTGAACGAACGGGTGGACGTGGTTGTGGCTGTAGGCGGTGATGGTACTGTCAACGAAGTGGCGAGTGCCTTGGTCAATACAGATACGGTGTTTGCCGTTATTCCCTGTGGCTCAGGCAATGGTTTGGCTCGTCATCAGCATATTCCGCTTACAATCAAGGGCGCCATTCGTGTGATTAACGAGGGAAAAGTGCGCCATTTAGACTATGGAACGATGGGCGACAAACCTTTCTTCTGTACCTGTGGCGTAGGCTTTGATGCTTTCGTGAGTCAGAAATTTGCCGAGGGTAGCAAGCGCGGTTTCCTCTCCTATATCGAAAAGACCCTGCGCGAAGGCGTTCGCTATAAGTCTGAAACCTACACCATCGAATACGAGGACCGCGTGGACCGCCAACAAGCCTTCCTTATCGCTTGCGCCAATGCTTCGCAATATGGCAACAATGCCTATATCGCCCCAGAGGCTTCGATGGAAGATGGGCTGATGGATATTACCATTATCAAACCCTTTAATACCATCTTGGCGCCGCAGGTTATCATGCAACTCTTCAGCAAATCGCTTGCGGTCAATCCCCATGTGCAAATGACGCAGGCTTCCAGCATCCGCATCACACGACCCTCAGCAGGCGCAGTGCATATTGACGGCGACCCTATGATGATGGGCGAGGTGATTGACGTGAAAATTCACCGCCATGCCTTCCACATGATTGTCGGAACGCCCGCTACCAACAAACTCATGATTCCCCTCCAATCGTTCGCTGATATTTGTTTGGAAATCTTGGGACGTAAGTAACGCACTTCCTTTTAATTCACACCTTATGCGTATAGATATTATCACCGTGCTGCCCGAAATGCTCGAGGGCTTTGTCGGTACTTCCATATTGGCCCGCGCACAGAAGAAGGGCCTCGTAGAAATCCACGTTCACAACCTCCGCGACTACACCACCGACAAACACCGCCGCGTGGACGACTATCCTTTTGGCGGTTTTGCGGGCATGGTGATGCAGTGCCAGCCCATTGACGCCTGTATCTCTGCCCTCAAGGCTGAGCGCGACTACGACGAGATTATTTTCACCACGCCCGACGGTGAGCAGTTTGACCAGCCGATGGCCAATACTCTTTCGATGGCTAAGAATATTATTATCCTTTGCGGCCACTACAAAGGCATTGACTATCGCATCCGCGAGCACCTTATCACGAAGGAAATCTCCATTGGCGACTATGTTTTGACGGGCGGCGAACTGG
>CAMBWV010000246.1 GCA_945871755.1 uncultured Bacteroidales bacterium | reverse complement strand
ATGGGTTTCGGGATCCTGCACCACGCTATCGGCCCATGCGGGAATACGCTCGCCGCATCCGCCTTCCCAATAGACTTTCATCTTGTAGAGTTGTCCGTGGCGGAGGGCCTGCGAGGGGAGTTTGAGTTCCCAGTTGTCGGTGCCAGGAATGCGCTTCAGCTGGTACTTCTCCTCCTCTTGCCACTTATTGAAGTCACCGATGAGATAAATGGCGGTGGCGTTGGGTGCCCACTCGCGGAAAATCCATCCGCGCGTAGCCTTGTGGAGACCGAAATAGTGGTGACCCTGCGCAAATTCGCTGAGCGTGGTTTTGCCACCCGTGAGTTCTTCCAACTTATGAACGACATGGTCGTGCCGTCCTTGGATAGCGTCATTGAAGGGTTCAAGCCAAGGGTCATCCTTGACAATCTTCAATCGTGTGTCTTTCTTACGTGTGGTGGTTTTAGCACATTTCATATTACTAGGTTTTAAGGTGAATTATCGATTTGGAATGAGGAATGAGGAATGAGGAATTAAGAATGAGGAATGAGGAATGAGGAATTGAGAATTAGGAATTTCCTTTCCGCAAATTCGACTATTGAGCCAGCAGCCGCAGGCTGCGTTGAAACTAGGTCGCGAAGCGGCCGTTGAAACTAGGGAGCGAAGCGACACTGAAACTAGGGAGCGAAGGCGACCATTGAAACTAGGGAGCCGAAGGCGACCGTTGAAACTAAGGAGCCGAAGGCGACCGTTGAAGTTAGTCCTGCTTGAGTCGTCCGTTCACGTACTTTCCCTTGCGACGGAGATTTCCGTTCTTATCGTATTCGCGGTAATTGCCTTCGCGCTGACCATTGACGTATTCGCACTCAATCTTTGTGCCATCAGCCTGAATCTCGACGGCCTTGCCGTGCTTGAGTCCATTCTTGAAAGTACCCTTGAAGCGTTCGCCGTTGGGCTGAACCCAAATGGCCTGTCCGTCCATCTTATCGTTCTTCCACTCGCCGTTATACGTACCTCCCTTTTTCCATTTGTAGATACCATGACCATGGCGCTTACCCTTTTGCCACTGGCCTTCATAGCTGGCTTCGTTCTTCCAGATATAAGTACCCTGTCCGTCGGGCTCGCCGTCTAGGTGGTGGCCTTTATAAGTGTCGCCATTGGCAAACGTGCTGATGCCTTCGCCTGTGCGGTTGCCTTCTACGTAGTTGCCTTCGTAGCGGTCGCCGTTGCTAAACTTGTAGATACCGCGACCATGCTGTTTGTCGTTCTGCCACTGGCCATAATAGTTGTCGCCATCAGCATAGACGTAGGTACCGAGGCCGTTGCGCTTGCCAGCAACCCAAGAACCATCATAAATCGAGCCATCCATCCATTTGAAAGAGCCTTTGCCTTCTTTGAGGTCGTCCACCCATTCGCCTTTGTAGTAGGCTCCGCTTTTATATGTGTATGTGCCCTTGCCGTTACGCTTGTCTTCCTTCCATTCTCCTTCGTAGCAGTCGCCGTTGTAGTAGTGCATCGTACCTTTGCCGTGCTTAAGGCCCTTGAACCACAAACCCTCATAGGTATTGTTGTTCAGTCCGTAGAAGGTACCGTGACCATTGCGCATATCTTGCGTCCACTCTCCATCATAACGCTCACCGTTGGCAGCCGTATAGATACCCTTGCCATGGCGCTTGCCTTTCAGATAATCGCCTTCGTAGATGTCGCCATTGGGGAACTTGGTCGTACCGACGCCATTAGGCTTTCCGTTGTAGAGGTCGCCCGTATAGACGGCGCCATCCTTGAATACATAACTACCAACGGAGATACCCTTCTGAGCGACAACAGAAAGTGGGGAAGAAAGAAGGACAGCCGCAAGTGCGAGCGCCTTGTATGTGGACTTGAAATTCATGATATTGCTATTTGAATTAGGAAGGATTTAAAAGATATCTAAAGAGTAAATGCAGGTGAGGAGACCTGATTCAGAAGTGCTGAGTCAAGGTTTTTTGCAGTATTGCAATGGATGCTTGGCCTTTCATGAAAGATACTGACGGCTATTCAAACAAGGCTTCATCTGCTGCATTGCTTCCGTCTTGCCCGTCGCCTGATGGTCCATAACCATACTGAGGCGCATCATGATAGGCATTCAGCGTTTCCATATATCCTTCTGGCCGCACAAATTGCTCCCTAGGGTCGTAATCCATAGAGGGGTCTTCAAAGACAGATTTCATATACAGTCCCCATATAGGTAGGGCTGCAGCAGCACCTTGGCCGTATGCCGTGGAATTGAAGCGGATGTCGCGGTCCTCACCACCTACCCAGCAGGCTGTGACAAGGCGTGGCGTATAAGCAACGAACCAACCGTCACTATTGTCATTGGTTGTACCCGTTTTACCTGCAACAGGGCCAGAGACATAACTGCGCAGACGGCGACCCGTACCATTATTGATAACGGACTCCATCATATCTATCATTGCGTAACTACTTTCCTCGGTGATAACGGAGTTCATACGAGGCTTGAACTCATAGACCTTCCCCGTAGAATCTTCAATGCGTGTCACGAAGATAGGCGCACAATGCAATCCCTTATTGGCAAACGTGGTATAGGCACTAGCCATTTCGCCTACTGTTAGTTCGCAAGCACCCAAACAGAGCACCATGGAAGGCTTGATACTGCCATTGCGAATACCAAAGTCCTTGAGCATATCCGTCAAGGCTAGACCCGTATCGTCAATTTGCGACATCAATTCAGCCGTTACCCAGTTGTTGGAGGTAGTCAAGCCCCATTTGAGCGTCTGCATACCGCCACCATTACCCTTGGGCGTCCATTTGAAAGTTCCACAGTCGTAAGTTTTGCGGCGGCAGGGCACACGGTCTGAAGGACTCCAACCATTCTGCATGGCTAAGGCATATACGAAAGGTTTCATCGTAGAACCCACCTGTCGTCTGCCGACAAAGGCCATATCATACTGGAAATGTTTGTAATCTAAGCCTCCCACGTACGCCCTGACATAACCCGTCTTCGTTTCAATCGAAACAAGGCTGGAGCGCAAGAAGGACTTGTAGTACTTGATGCTATCCATGGGTGTCATGGTGGTATCTACATCACCATCGTAAGTGAATACGGTCATGCGTGTCGGTGTATTGAACGCTTGCTGGATTTCAGCATCACTGGCTCCTGCTGCCTTCAGACGCTGATAA